>NZ_JBJJLN010000064.1:0-19148 GCF_046230725.1 Pseudomonas sp. KCJK9000
AAAGCTCGCGATGCGCCGCGCGGGCGGCGCTCGATTCACGCCCCGCTACAACTCTCAAGCCAGGCGCCCTAAAATTTCCCCACCCCCCAATCTAGTTGAGGTGTCAGCTAACGGTCGGTTTGTACTGCACGTTAGGAACGATGGGAATCTGGTCTTGGACTACGGTGATTTTGTAGCCTGGGTTGCAGAACACAGGCAACCCTACAGCTTTACTTTCCCATGATTTTTAGCTGTGTTTACCTCCAACCACCATTGGTTTACGCCGTGGCTTGGAGGTGAGGGGGGTATTTATATTTCAAATATGTTTTTCGCATACAGGTATAACCCGGTCGAACTTGACGGATTTATAGGAAAAGCTCGAATAAATTTCCTTCACCCCCGGCAGTCGCTGCAGCACCTCCCGGGCAAACTCTCCAAAAGACTCAAGGTCTCGCGCCAATATCTCCAAGAGGAAGTCATAACGCCCCGACACGTTATGGCAGGCCACGATCTCCGGAATCTCCATCAACCGCTGCTCGAACGCCAACGCCGTCTCTTTGGAATGCGAATCCATCATGATGCTGACAAACGCCGTCACCCCGAACCCCAGCGATTTGGGCGAAAGAATGGCCTGGTAAGCGGTTATGTACCCGTTGTCTTCCAGCAGCTTGACCCTCCGCCAGCAAGGCGAGGTAGTCAGCGAAACCTGGTCGGCGAGTTCGGAAACGGTAAGGCGGGCATTGTTCTGCAGGGCCGCGAGTAGGGCGCGGTCGGTGCGGTCTAGGCTCGAAGGCATTTTATGCCCTCCTGATATTGTATTTGTTGTTTTCTTTCCAAAGAGTAGTGCAATGCCTAGGCAAATTTGGAAAATTTCAGGCGGGACGGTGGCATAAGCTTATAGCAACCCCCCAGAGGCTGTTGCCATGCGCGACTCCCATAACAACACCGGTTTTTCCACCCGCGCCATCCACCATGGGTACGATCCGCTTTCCCATAGCGGCGCGCTGGTGCCACCGGTCTACCAGACTGCAACGTATGTCTTCCCCAACGTCGAATACGGCGCAGCATGCTTTGCCGGGGAGCAGGGCGGGCACCTCTATAGCCGCATCTCCAACCCGACCCTGGCCTTGCTGGAGCAGCGCATGGCGTCGCTTGAAGGGGGCGAGGCGGGCCTGGCGCTGGCGTCTGGGATGGGCGCCATCACCTCGACGTTGTGGACATTGCTGCGCCCCGGTGACGAACTGATCGTCGGGCGCACGGTGTATGGCTGCACCTTTGCCTTTATGCACCATGGCATTGGTGAGTTCGGGGTGAAGATCCGCCATGTCGACCTCAACGACACCCAGGCGCTAAAAGCAGCGATCACCCACAAGACCCGGATGATCTACTTCGAAACCCCGGCTAATCCGAACATGCGCCTAGTGGATATCGCGGCGGTTGCTGAAGCGGCGAGGGGCCATGACTTGCATGTAGTGGTCGACAACACCTACTGCACGCCCTACCTGCAACGGCCGCTGGAACTGGGTGCCGATCTAGTGGTGCACTCGGCAACCAAATACCTCAGTGGCCATGGTGACATCACCGCCGGCTTGGTGATCGGGCGCAAGGCGTTGGTTGACCGTATCCGCTACGAAGGGCTCAAGGACATGACCGGTGCTGTGCTATCACCACATGATGCCTCCTTGTTGATGCGTGGTATCAAGACCCTTGCGTTGCGCATGGATCGCCACTGCGCCAATGCTCAGCAGATTGCCCAGTACCTTGAACGCCACTCACTGGTCGAGCTGGTTCAGTATCCCGGGCTACCGTCGTTCCCTCAGCACGAACTGGCACAACGGCAGATGCGTTTGCCTGGCGGTATGATTGCATTCGAGCTCAAAGGCGGCATCGAGGCGGGGCGGCGGTTCATGAATGCTCTGCAGCTTTTCGCCCGGGCCGTCAGCCTTGGCGACGCCGAGTCACTGGCGCAACATCCTGCCAGCATGACCCATTCGAGCTACACCCCTGAACAACGCGCGCACCACGGCATCTCTGAGGGCCTGGTGCGCTTGTCGGTGGGGCTTGAGGACGTGGAGGACTTGCTCGCAGATATAGAGCAGGCACTGCATGTTTGCGCATGAGGCACGGTCAGGAATTACTGCCAAGTGCCTTGCTCGGGTATGGCGCAGGCACTCTGGCAGTGCTGGCGAACTGGCCAGCGCATCCTCAAGGAGTATCACCATGAAAGCATCTGCAATCGAACGCGACTTGGTCATCCGCCGTGGTGGCGGTGACGACGATGAAGGCGGTCAGTCGTGGCGCAAGCCGTGAGCTGAAAGTGGCCCCGCTATGGCGGGGTCATTTGGCAGATTTGAGCCGTGCAACAAAAAGGCCTCTTGCGAGGCCTTTGTAATATTCAGCGTTTGAGCCCGTAGCTCTCGTCGAGCATGCCCGGCGAGTTCGGCGACTTGGGTGCATAGTCACGTGGCACTTCGGCAGTGTCCTTCGGCGGGGTCAAGCGGTCACGCGGCCCCTGGGCGCTTTCGGAATGCAGGGCGGCGAGCAGGCGCTGACGGGTCAGCTCATCCAGTGCCAGGTGGTTGGCACCGTCGGCCAGGTGATCCTGTACGTCCTGATAGCTCTGGGTCAGCTTCTTGACCAGTACCGCAGTGCTGTTGAAGTGAGTAACCACTTGGTTCTGGTAATTGTCGAAGCGCTGTTGAATATCGTCCAGCTGACGCTGGGTGCTGCTGGGCGCTGCGTTGGGCAGCAGGCGGGCCACGATGAAACCGACCGCCACACCGATGACCAAGGCCAAAGTTGGCAACAACCAAACAAGGAGCGAGAGTTCCACGAGTCCTTCCTCTATAAACGGCTTTGCTTTACGTTAACGGCTCAGACCTGCGCTGTATACCGCGAGCGATCGCAAATCAGAACAGAATTCCTCACCTAGACGAAACGACCCACTTCGAGGTCACGGAGTAGTGCCTTGCTTGTTCGCGAAACCCCCTTGCTCATCGATGGCCCGATCGGCCAGCTCGAAGCCTTGTATCTGGATGTGGCTGACGCTCGCGGTGCGGTGCTGATCTGCCACCCCAACCCGGTCCAGGGCGGCACCATGCTCAACAAGGTGGTTTCGACCCTGCAGCGCACCGCCCGCGACGCAGGCTTTGTGACCTTGCGCTTCAACTACCGCGGTGTCGGCCAAAGTGCCGGTAGCCATGACATGGGCGCTGGCGAGGTGGCCGATGCCGAGGCTGCGGCGGCGTGGCTGCGCGCCAAGCACCCGGAGCTGCCGCTGGTGCTGATGGGCTTTTCGTTCGGCGGATTTGTCGCCACCAGCTTGGCCGGGCGCCTCGAAGCGCAGGGTGTGGAGCTGCAGCAGCTGTTCATGATCGCCCCGGCGGTGATGCGTCTGACTGCTGACTTCCCGCCGCCACAGCGCTGTGCGATCACCGTCGTGCAGCCAGACGCCGATGAAGTCGTCGATCCGCACCTGGTTTACCAATGGTCCGACGCACTGGGGCGCCCCCATGAGCTGCTGAAAGTGGCAGAATGCGGACACTTCTTCCATGGCAAGCTGACCGATCTGAAGGATCTGCTGCTGCCGCGCCTTTCGAACTGAGCCAAGCCTGAATAAGCGAACACCATGACCACGCGTATCCTCACCGGTATCACCACCACCGGCACCCCGCACCTGGGTAACTACGCCGGCGCCATCCGCCCGGCGATCGTCGCCAGCCAACAGCCTGGCGTCGACTCGTTCTACTTCCTGGCCGACTACCACGCTCTGATCAAATGCGACGACCCGCTGCGCATTCAGCGCTCGCGCCTTGAAATCGCCGCCACCTGGCTGGCCGGCGGGCTGGACCCGGCCAAGGTGACGTTCTACCGTCAGTCCGACATCCCCGAAATCCCTGAGCTGACCTGGCTGCTGACATGCGTTGCCGCCAAAGGCCTGCTCAACCGTGCCCATGCCTACAAGGCCTCGGTGGACAAGAACCTGGAAAACGGTGAGGACCCGGATGCTGGGGTGACCATGGGGCTGTACAGCTATCCGGTGTTGATGGCTGCAGACATTCTGATGTTCAACGCCAACAAGGTGCCGGTCGGCCGTGACCAGATCCAGCACGTGGAAATGGCCCGCGATATCGGTCAGCGCTTCAACCACCTGTTCGGCCAGGGCAAGGATTTCTTCGCCCTGCCGGAAGCTGTGATCGAGGAAAGCGTGGCGACCTTACCTGGTCTGGACGGTCGCAAGATGTCCAAGAGCTACGACAACACCATCCCGCTATTCACCAGCGCCAAGGACATGAAAGATGCCATTTCGCGCATCGTCACTGATTCGCGCGCCCCTGGCCAAGCCAAGGACCCGGACAACTCGCACCTGTTCACCTTGTTCCAGGCCTTCGCGACGCCAGCGCAGTGCGCCGAGTTCCGCGATGAGCTGCTGCAGGGCCTGGGCTGGGGCGAAGCCAAACAGCGCCTGTTCCAGCTGCTCGACGGCCAGCTGGCCGAGAAACGCGAGCATTATCACCAGCTGATCGCTCGCCCGGCGGACCTCGAGGATATCCTCCTGGCCGGCGCCGCCAAGGCCCGCAAGATCGCAACTCCATTCCTCGAGCAGCTGCGTGAGGCTGTTGGCCTGCGCTCGTTCCGTAGCAGCGTGCAGGCCAACACTGAAGTGAAGAAGAAAGCCGCCAAGACTGCGCGCTTCGTCAGCTTCCGTGACGAAGACGGTAGCTTCCGCTTCCGTTTGCTGGCCGCCGATGGCGAACAATTGCTGCTGTCGCGCGGCTTCGCCGACGGCAAGAGTGCTGGTGCCGTGAGCAAGCAACTGCAACAAGGTGGCGAAGCTGATGTGCGTATCGAGGGCCTGAGCTTCGGCCTGTGGCTCAACGGCGAGCAGGTTGCCGATGGGCCACAATTCGACACCACCCAGGCCCGTGATGTGGCCATTACTAACGTGCGCGAGGCCCTGACCCCGGCCCAGGACGTATAAACGCATCGAGCCGATTCGGGCTGCGTTGCGGCCCATTTCCGGCTAAAGCCGCTTCCCCAGTACCCGCACGCCTGTAGGGGCGACTTTAGCCGCGAACACCGATAAAGCCGCTGCCATCGAGCGCCTTATCGCTTTGGATGAGGCATATTGACGCAAGTCTGATTGCCATCGAGCGGGCCTGTCGCTACAGTGACGGCCCGTTTTTTGTTGCCTCGCTAACGAAATCATGACGCCCCTAGAACGATATCAAGCAGATCTGAAACGTCCCGACTTCTTCCATGACGCGGCGCAGGAAACTGCGGTGCGTCACCTGCAGCGCCTGTACGACGACCTGGTGCACGCGCAGAACAACAAGCCGGGCATGTTCGGCAAGCTGTTCGGCAAGAAAGAGCAGACGCCGGTCAAAGGCCTGTATTTCTGGGGTGGGGTAGGGCGCGGCAAGACTTACCTGGTCGACACTTTCTACGAAGCGCTGCCGTTCAAGCAGAAGATGCGCACGCACTTCCACCGCTTCATGAAGCGTGTCCACGAGGAAATGAAAACCCTCAAGGGCGAAAAGAACCCGCTGACCATCATTGCCAAGCGTTTCAGCGAAGAAGCCAAGGTCATCTGTTTCGATGAGTTCTTCGTCTCGGACATCACCGATGCCATGATCCTTGGCACGTTGATGGAAGAGCTGTTCAAGAACGGCGTCTCGTTGGTGGCGACCTCGAACATCGTCCCTGACGGCCTTTACAAGGATGGCCTGCAGCGCGCGCGCTTCCTGCCGGCCATCGCCATGATCAAGCAGTACACCGACGTAGTGAACGTCGACAGCGGCGTCGACTATCGCCTGCGTCACCTGGAGCAAGCCGAGCTGTTCCACTATCCGCTCAATGATGCGGCGCACCAGAGCATGCGTGCCAGCTTCAAGGCATTGACGCCTGAATGTGCTCAGGCTGTCGAAAACGACGTGCTGATGATCGAGAACCGCCCGATCCAGGCCCTGCGCACCTGCGACGACGTCGCCTGGTTCGACTTTCGCGCCCTGTGCGATGGGCCGCGTAGCCAGAACGACTACATCGAGCTGGGCAAGATCTTCCATGCCGTATTGCTGAGCAACGTGGAGCAGATGGGCGTCACCACCGACGACATCGCTCGGCGCTTCATCAATATGGTGGATGAGTTCTACGACCGTAACGTCAAGCTGATCATTTCAGCCGAGGTAGAACTCAAAGACCTGTACACCGGTGGGCGGCTGAGCTTCGAGTTCCAGCGGACCCTGAGCCGTTTGTTGGAGATGCAGTCGCACGAGTTTCTATCGCGCGCGCACAAGCCTTGATGTTGAGGGGCCGCCTTGCGGCCCCCATTGCCCTCAGGCCTCTTGCATGAATTGCTGGCGATACTGGTTAGGCGACAATTCGGTATGTTGGCGAAACAGCCGGGCAAAGAAACTGGCATCGTCGTAGCCGACCTCGTAACTGATGGTCTTGATGCTCTTGCGCGTGCTCGACAGCAAGCCTTTGGCCGTCTCGATGCGCAGCCGTTGCAGGTAGTGCAACGGCTTGTCGCCGGTCGCGCCCTGGAAGCGCCGCATGAAGTTGCGGATGCTCATGCCGTGGTTGCGGGCAACGTCCTCGAAGCGGAACTTGTCGGCGAAATGCTCCTCCAGCCAGTGCTGGATCTGCAGAATGATCAGGTCCTGGTGCAGTTTCTGGCCACCGAACCCCATGCGCCCTGGGGTGTAGTTGCGCTGCACCTCGTACAGGATGTCGCGCGCCACGGCACGCGCCACATTGGCGCCGCAGAACCGCTCAATCAGGTAGATGTACAGGTCGCAGGCTGATGTGGTGCCGCCGGCGCAGTACAGGTTGTCGGCGTCGGTCAGGTGCTTGTCCTGGTTCAGCCGGACCTTGGGGAAGCGCTCGGCGAAGCTGTCGAAGAAGCGCCAGTAGGTCGTGGCCTCCTTGCCATCGAGCAAGCCGGACTCGGCCAGCCAGAACACCCCGCTGGCTTCTGCGCACAGCACCGCACCGCGTGCGTGCTGCGCCCGCAGCCAGGGCAGTACCTGGGGGTAGCGCTGCATGAGGTTGTCGAAGTCGTCCCAGAACGCTGGCAGGATGATCACGTCGGCATCATCGAGCCCTCCGTCGACCGGCAACTGCACGTTGCTGAAGCTGTCTACCGGCTGGCCGTCAGGGCTCACCAGGCAGATGTCGAACATCGGTTGCAAGCCCAGGCCCAGCTGCTTGCTGTAGCGCAAACTGGCGAGATGGAAGAAATCCTTGGCCTGCATCAGGGTCGAAGCGAACACCTTGTCGATGGCCAGGATGCTGACGCGCCGCAACGACGCGCAGGGTTGGGTAAGCATCATTGTCGTTGTTCTTATAGGGTAGAGTGGTCAATCACCGGCTGGATCGTCTTATTTTTTGGCGATTGTGTCTACCCCGCACATTCGTACGGTTTGGTTCGCGGTTGAACCTGCTTTAGAGCCAAGGTCCGACCGCGAAGCAAGCAGCAGGGGCTGCTGTTCAAGGCGCCGGGTTCGGTTGCTCCTGGTGAATCGCCTCAATTGCCGCCAGCAGCTCGTCGCTCAGGGTCAGCTTGAGGCTGTCCAGGTTGCTCTGCAATTGCACCAGATCAGTAGCGCCGATGATGTTACTGGTCACGAACGGCTGACCAGTCACGAATGCCAAGGCCATCTGGGCAGGGTCCAGGCCATGTGCCTGGGCCAGCTGTACATACCGGCTGCAAGCCGCCACGGTTTGCGGGTTGGAATAGCGGGCAAAACGGCTGAACAGGGACAGGCGAGCTTTTTCTGGCCGGGCGCCGTGCTCGTATTTGCCCGAGAGCATGCCAAAGGCCAGCGGCGAGTAGGCCAACAGCCCACATTGCTCACGGATGGCTACCTCGGCCAGGCCCACCTCGAAGCTGCGGTTGAGCAGGTTGTAAGGGTTCTGGATGGACACTGCGCGCGGCCAGCCGCGGGTATCGGCCAGGTGCAGGAACTTCATGGTGCCCCAGGGTGTTTCGTTGGACAGGCCGATGTGGCGGATCTTGCCCGCACGCACCTGCTCGTCGAGTACTTCGAGGGTTTCCTCCAGCGGCGTGAACAGGTCGCTGGCCAGGTGCTGGTAGCCAAGCTTGCCGAAGAAGTTGGTGCTGCGCTCAGGCCAGTGCAGTTGATAGAGATCGATGCGGTCGGTGTGTAGGCGCTTGAGGCTCTCGTCCAGCGCGGCGACGATGTGCTGACGGTTGTGCTTGAGCTGGCCGTCGCGAATGTGGCTGATGCCATTGCCAGGGCCGGCGACCTTGCTGGCCAACACCCAGTCGTCGCGGTCGCCGTTGGCACGGAACCAGTTGCCGATGATGCGCTCGGTGGCGGCGTAGGTTTCCGGCCGCGGTGGCACTGGGTACATTTCGGCGGTGTCGATGAAGTTGATGCCACTGGCCTTGGCGAGGGCGATCTGCTCGAAAGCCTCGTCCTGGGTGTTCTGCTCGCCCCAGGTCATGGTCCCCAGGCACAGGGCGCTGACGTCGAGGTCGGTACGGCCAAGCTTACGGTATTGCATCGCAAAGGCACTCCTTGACAAAAGAAGCCATCAAAGCAGGTTGAAATTTTTCGCGCAATCTGGATAATTCGGTCCCTCTCCGTGTGGCGGAAGTGATGCACCACCATGCAGGAAGAACCCCGTCGAACATTGGCGTGCCCGACCCGAGCCCCCAAAAGCGTCAGCGTTCGGCTGCGCGTTTGCCCTTGGCAAGCTGTGCACTATCCAGTAAGATTCGCCGTCTATTTTTCGCTGGGCGGCCTCTGAGGCTTTAGAGAATGAAAACTTTTACTGCTAAACCGGAAACAGTAAAGCGCGAGTGGTTCGTAGTTGACGCCGCTGGCCAGACCCTGGGTCGTCTGGCTACCGAAATCGCTACCCGTCTGCGTGGCAAGCACAAACCAGAATACACCCCTCACGTTGACACCGGCGACTACATCGTCGTCATCAACGCTGAACAGGTTCGTGTGACTGGTGCCAAGTCTTCCGACAAAATGTACTACTCCCACTCCGGTTTCCCAGGCGGTATCAAGGAAATCAACTTCGAGAAGTTGATCGCCAAGGCCCCTGAGCGTGTTATCGAAACCGCGGTCAAAGGCATGCTGCCTAAGAACCCGCTGGGTCGCGACATGTACCGTAAGCTGAAAGTGTACGCGGGTGCTGCTCACCCACACACTGCTCAGCAGCCTCAAGAACTGAAGATCTAACGGGAAAGTTCATTATGTCGGCGACTCAAAATTACGGCACTGGCCGTCGCAAGACCGCAACCGCTCGCGTTTTCCTGCGTCCGGGTACTGGTAACATTTCCATCAACAACCGTTCTCTGGACGTGTTCTTCGGTCGCGAAACCGCTCGCATGGTTGTTCGTCAGCCGCTCGAGCTGACCGAAAGCGTTGAGAAATTCGACATCTACGTCACCGTTTCCGGTGGTGGTGTCAGCGGTCAGGCCGGTGCGATCCGTCACGGTATCACCCGCGCTCTGATGGAATACGACGAAACCCTGCGTGGCGCTCTGCGTCGTGCTGGCTACGTCACCCGCGACGCTCGTGAAGTCGAGCGTAAGAAAGTGGGTCTGCGTAAAGCGCGTAAGCGTCCTCAGTACTCCAAGCGTTAATCTCGCTTCGGCAGTCGAAAAAAGCCCGGTTCCTTGGAACCGGGCTTTTTTTTGTCCTTGAACTAACCTGTCAGCATGTCGGTGACCGCTTGTCGCATAGACGCAGATCAAGCAAAGCGCGGGTTATAGGCCCCAGCAGGGCTAATCACCTTGTCACTGTGTGGTTTTGTTTCTTACCATGGCGGCCAATTTTTAGCGCCACAGACACAACCTAAGTACAGGCCAGATTCAACTGGCCAAGCAAGCTGATGGGAGAGGACTGAATGAGCAATGACGGCGTCAACGCAGGCCGGCGCCGCTTCCTCGTAGCCGCGACATCCGTGGTCGGGGCAGCGGGGGCAGTGGGGGCTGCGGTACCGTTCGTGGGGTCATGGTTTCCCAGTGCCAAGGCAAAGGCTGCCGGCGCACCGGTGAAGGTCAATATCGCCAAGGTCGAGCCAGGGCAGCAGATGGTTGCCGAGTGGCGTGGCCAGCCGGTGTTCATTGTACGGCGAACGCAAGAGATCCTTGGCAACCTGAAAAAGATCGAAGGTGACCTGTCCGACCCTGAATCCAAGAACTCGGTGCAGCCGACCTATGTCGACCCCGAGGTGCGCTCTATCAAGCCGGAAATTCTCATTCTCGTCGGCCTTTGCACTCACCTGGGTTGCTCCCCGACCTTCCGCCCAGAAGTGGCGCCCGCAGACCTCGGCCCCAAGTGGGTCGGCGGCTATTTCTGCCCCTGCCACGGCTCCCACTACGACCTGGCGGGCCGTGTCTACAAATCGCAGCCTGCACCTTTGAACCTGCCAGTGCCGCCGCATTCCTATGAGTCGGACGACATCGTCGTCATCGGCGTCGACCAGGAGAAAGCATGATGAGCAAATTCATGGACTGGATTGACGCTCGCTTCCCCGCCACCAAGATGTGGGAAGACCACCTGAGCAAGTATTACGCGCCCAAGAACTTCAACTTCTTGTACTTCTTCGGCTCCCTGGCCCTACTGGTGCTGGTCAACCAGATCGTTACGGGCGTTTGGCTGACCATGAGTTTCACGCCCTCGGCCGAAGAGGCCTTCGCCTCGGTCGAGTACATCATGCGTGATGTCGAATACGGCTGGATTTTACGCTACATGCACTCCACCGGTGCTTCGGCGTTCTTCATCGTGGTGTACCTGCACATGTTCCGCGGCCTGCTCTACGGGTCCTATCAGAAGCCCCGCGAGCTGGTTTGGCTGTTCGGTATGCTGATCTACCTGGCGCTGATGGCCGAAGCCTTCATGGGCTATCTACTGCCTTGGGGCCAGATGTCGTACTGGGGCGCGCAAGTGATCATTTCATTGTTCGGTGCCATTCCGGTGATCGGTGGTGACCTGACGCAATGGATCCGCGGCGATTATCTGATCTCTGGGATCACTCTGAACCGCTTCTTCGCGCTGCATGTGGTGGCGTTGCCAATCGTCATCCTCGGCCTGGTCGTACTGCACATCCTGGCGCTCCACGAGGTGGGCTCGAACAACCCTGACGGGGTGGATATCAAAAAGAAAAAGGATGAGAACGGCGTCCCGCTCGATGGCATTCCTTTCCACCCTTACTACACCGTCAAGGATATCGTCGGGGTGGTGGTGTTCTTGTTCGCGTTCTGCGCCGTGGTGTTCTTCTTCCCGGAAATGGGTGGGTACTTCCTGGAAAAACCGAACTTCGAGCAAGCAAACGCGTTCAAGACACCGGAGCATATTGCCCCCGTGTGGTACTTCACTCCGTTCTACGCAATCCTGCGAGCGGTGCCTGACAAGCTGATGGGTGTAATCGCAATGGGTGCCGCGATCGCCGTGCTGTTCGTGCTGCCCTGGCTCGACCGCAGCCCGGTGCGTTCAATGCGCTACAAAGGTTGGATCAGCAAGGTCTTCCTGCTGGTGTTCTGCGTTTCCTTCGTCATCCTCGGCATTCTCGGCGTCCAGGCGCCTACCCCTGGACGCACCTTACTGTCGCAGGTGTGTACGGTGCTGTACTTCGCCTACTTCCTGTTGATGCCGTTCTACACAAGGCTTGAGAAGACCAAACCGGTTCCGGAAAGGGTGACTGGCTGATGAAAAAGTTGATTGCAGTACTGTTGCTGGCAGTGATGCCTGCCTTTTCCTTCGCTGCAGAGACCGGCATTGAGCTGGACAAGGTCGACATCGACCTGGCCGACAAGGCAGCCATGCAAGACGGTGCTAGGACCTTCGCCAACTATTGCATGGGCTGCCACAGCGCCAAGTTCCAGCGTTACGAGCGAGTGGCCGATGACCTGGGCATTCCCCATGAACTGATGCTCGAAAAGCTGGTGTTCACGGGCGCCAAAATCGGTGACCACATGCAGATCGGGATGCAGCCCAACGATGCCAAGACCTGGTTCGGTGCCGCCCCGCCTGATTTGACATTGGTTGCGCGGGTGCGCGGCACTGACTGGCTGTACACCTACCTTCGCAGCTTCTATGAAGATCCATCGCGTCCATATGGCGTGAACAACAAGGTGTTCCCGAACGTAGGCATGCCCAATGTACTGGTTGGCCTGCAGGGTAATCAGGTAGTTGGCTGCAAGCAGGTGCAGGTGGTGGCCGATGGCAAGAAGCAATATGACCCATTGACCGGCAGCCCATTGACCCACGAAGCCTGTGACCAGCTGACCATTACGCCGAATTCCGGTACCCTGAGCACCGAGCAGTTCGACGAGAAGGTCAAGAACCTGGTGACCTTCCTGGCCTATTCGGCCAACCCGGTCAAACTGGAAAGCCAGCGCATCGGTACCTATGTGTTGCTGTACCTGGCTTTCTTCTTCGTATTCGCCTATTTGCTCAAGCGCGAATATTGGAAGGACGTGCATTGATCACGCAGTAATTTCTGGTAGTTGAACGCGCCCCTCGAGCCCTGGCAATTCTGCCAGGGTTCCAGGGGCGCGTTTTCATTTAGAGTGTTACAAGCATCCCCTGCGAGGAGGCGCTACATGGGCGCAACCAACCGGTTAGCCTGCTATTCCGATCCTGCTGACCATTATTCTCATCGCGTGCGTCTGGTGCTCGCCGAGAAGGGTGTCGCCGTGCAGGTCATCGATGTCGACCCTGCGCGGCTGCCGCCCAAGCTGGCAGAAGTGAACCCTTACGGCAGTTTGCCGACTTTGGTCGATCGTGACCTTGCTCTGTATGAGCCAACCGTGGTGATGGAATACCTCGAGGAGCGTTATCCACATCCGCCATTGATGCCCGTCTACCCGGTGGCGCGGGGTAATAGCCGGCTGTTGATGCACCGCATACAGCGGGATTGGTGTGCCTTGGCTGATACCATTCTCGATCCGCGTAGCGCTGCGCCAGCCCGCGCCGATGCGCGCAAGGCTTTGCGCGAAAGCCTGACCGGTGTCTCGCCGTTGTTCGCCGAGTTCGCCTGTTTCATGAGCGAGGAGCAAAGCCTGGTTGACTGTTGTCTACTGCCCATACTATGGCGTTTGCCGGTGATGGGCATCGAGTTGCCGCGGCAAGCAAAGCCGCTGCTGGATTACATGGAGCGACAATTCGCCCGCGAGCCTTTCGTGGCGAGCCTGTCGTCCGTTGAACGTGAAATGCGCAAGCTTTAAGGAGCCGTTGATGAACTCCAGTCGCCCCTATCTGGTTAGAGCCCTGTACGAGTGGATCGTCGACAACGATTGCACCCCTCATATGCTGGTCAATGCCGAGTTTCCGGCTGTCCAGGTGCCGCAGGGCTTCGCCAGTGATGGCCAGATCGTGCTGAACATCTCGCCCAGTGCAGTGCGTAACCTGCACATGGATAACGACGCCGTGAGCTTCGAAGGGCGTTTCAGTGGCGTATCCCATTCCTTGTTCGTACCGGCCGGTGCAATTCTGGGTATCTACGCCCGGGAGAACGGCCAAGGCATGGTATTCGAACTGGAGCCGCCATTGATGGATGACGATGAGCAGGCAGATGATAGCGTCGAGCCTGACGACGATGGCCCGCCGGAGGGTGGTGGCCAGCCACCGCGTCCAAGCGGGCGCCCCAGCCTGAAGGTGGTCAAGTAACAAAAAAGGCGACCCGTGTGGGTCGCCTTTTTTATCGCTGCGTCGGGTTCAAAGGTCGCTGATCGTGCGCACCTGATCGCGGTTGATGCGGGTACGCTTACCGTCAAGCTGCTTGAATTCGTAGAAGCCAGTGTCTTTCTCGAATTGTGGCGTGTCAACGGCTTGGATCTCACGGCCGTCGTTCAAAGTGATCACGCTTGGGGTCGAGCAGCCGGCGAGGGTGGCGAGGCTGCCGAGCAGAAGAGCGGGCAGCAAAAGCTTGTTCATTGCGTATTTCCTTTGGACCTAGATGTATTCAGGTTGCTGCTGCGGGCCCGTTGCCGTTGAGCCCGCCCCCTGCGTTTGTGCATGCCAAACGCAGGGCGGGGTTTTCTGAGAAAGATTCCGGTTCAAGACGAGCCGATGGTCAGTCGATGTACTCGAAGAGTTTGACGATCTTCTGCACGCCCGAAACGCCCTGCACCACGGCCGTGGCGGAGTTGGCCTCCTGCTGGGTCACCAAGCCGAGCAAGTAGACGATGCCATTCTCGGTGATCACTTTGATCCGCGAGCTGGGTACGGCATTGTCAGTGAGCATCTGGGCCTTGATCTTGGTGGTCAGCCAGGCGTCGTTGTTGCGCGCCAGGATGGAGGAGGGCTGCATGACTTGCAGCTCGTTGTGTACCCGTTTGACTCGCTGAACCTGGCTGGCGGTTTGTTCGGCCAGGCTCTTGAGGTCGGCGCGCGGAGTCTGCCCGGCAAGCAGAACAACCCCGTTGTAGCTGCTGACAACGATGTGCGAGCCCTTGTCCAGGTCAGGGCTGGCCTTGGCAATGTTCACCGAAGCCTTGGTTTCGATCAGCGAGTCGTCGATCTTGCTGCCGATGGTGCGCGTGCCACGATCGTCCTCAATGGGCGAATTGCGAGTAGAGGTCAGCACCGAGCTGCAGCCGGTGACGCTTAGGCACAGGGTCAGGGCCATCAGGCCGAGGCGTATGGGGGTCATTCTTCACTCCCGAACAGTTGGCTGTCGATCAGGTCGCACAGGCAATGGATCGCCAGCAGGTGGACTTCCTGGATACGTGCGGTGACGCTGGACGGAACGCGGATTTCCACGTCCTCTGGCAGCAGCAGTGATGCCATGCCGCCGCCATCACGCCCGGTCAATGCTACGACAATCATTTCGCGATCATGTGCGGCCTGGATCGCTTGAATCACGTTGGCAGAATTGCCGCTGGTCGAAATCGCCAGCAGCACATCCCCGGGCTGGCCAAGGGCGCGTATCTGCTTGGAGAAGATTTCGTTGTAGCTGTAGTCGTTGGCGATCGAGGTGAGCGTCGAACTGTCGGTGGTCAGAGCGATGGCCGGCAGGCTCGGGCGCTCGCGCTCGAAGCGGTTGAGCAGTTCCGAAGAAAAATGCTGGGCGTCGCCGGCCGAGCCGCCGTTGCCGCAGGCGAGCATCTTGCCCTCGTTGAGCAGCGCATTGACCATGACCAGGCTTGCCTGCTCGATGTGCGGTGCCAGGATGTCCATTGCCTGTTGCTTGGTATCGATGCTGGCCTGAAACAGCCGGCGAATTCGGGATTGCATGTCCATCTGGTGACCTTAAGTGGGGCGGTGGCCTTTGCGACGCGCAACAAGGGCCAGCCCGCGAAACGTAGAGCAAGAAAACAAAGTGGGTTCAGCATTCGAAGGCGTTTTTCAGCCATTGAAGCGGCCTGCCGGCATGCTGGCTGCCCTGCAGGGCGACAACGTCGAAGCGGCAGGGGTGATCGGCCCAGCGGGGCTCCTTCTGCAGGAACGAAGTGGCGGCGAGCACCAGCCGTTTCTGCTTGCGCCCGTCAATGCTGCCGAGGGCGCCACCGAAGCCCGCATGTAGCCGATAGCGGACTTCGACGAATACTACTGTATCGGCATCGAGCATGACCAGATCAAGCTCGCCGCCTTTGCACCGCCAATTGCGCGCCAGCAGTTTCAAGCCTTGCCCTTGAAGGTGTTCAAGGGCCTGGGCTTCTGCTGCCTGGCCAGCGCTGCCGGGCGATGCAGGGTGCATCAGCGTGAGGTGTCCGGCAGGCGTTTGACCTGGCCGCCGGAGAACTCGGCCCACGGCAGTTGACGCTCGACGCGCTGGTTTGCATTGATGCTGAGGCTGCCAGATAGGCCTTGTACACGGTTGTCCGGCAGTGCCTTGAGCTGGCCCAGGCGAGGCGCCAGGCTGTAGGCATCAACGCCCATGGCATACAGGCGGCCGAGGCTTCCTGCGGCTTGGGGCCACTGCTGCACTACCTGCTGGCGTAGGCTGTTGCTGGTGTCGAGCAGCCACGGCGTTTCGCAGAAGCGAATGCCGTTCATGTCGTTGTACTGGTTCACGTCACCGCTGGCGCTGTACAGGTTCGAGGTGGCGTAGACCGGCACGTCGCCAGCGTACTGGAAGTTCAGGGTGGGTTTGATTTGCTGCGCCTGCTGCGGAGTAGAGGCGAGGAAGATGAAATCGATGTCCTGGCGGCGCGACGGCTGCGCGGCGATGTTGCCACCAACCGTACTTTGCAGGCTCTGGGCGCGGCCTTCACTCTGGCGCAGTTGGAACAGGTTGGCGATCTGCTGGGCCAGGGCTACTGGTTGCGCGATACGTTCAGCAGCGACGATGGTACCGCCATTGCCTTCCCAGTCCTGACGGAAAGCGGCCAGCACTCGGTCACCCCACTCACCGCTCGGCACCAGGGCTGCGGCTCGGACCAAGCCATCGGCACGGGCGCGGCGTGACACTTCGCGCGCTTCGTCTTCGGCAGCCAGACCGAATTGGAATAGTTGCGGCGGCGCCTTTTGGCCTGCGTCGGCGTAGTTCAGGGCCAGGGTGGTGATTGGCAGCTGAGGGTTGCCGGCAAGTTGCTTGACCAACGGCTTTTCCAGCGGGCCGACAACCAACTGCACGCCGTCCGCCTGGGCCTGGCGATAGAAGGCGTCCAGCGAGCCAATACGCGAGCTGTCGTAGACCTGAACGGCCGGCGCTTGCCCGCCGGCCTGCTGAGCCTGGAAGTGGGCGGCCATGAAGCCGTCACGCAAGGCACGGGCAACGCCTGCCAATGGACCTTCCTGAGGCAGGAGCAGGGCGATTCTGGTCAGTGGCTGGCTAGCCAGCTCTTTGAGTTTGGTCAGCGCCGTGGGTAGCTGCTTGGCGGCTGGGTGATCAGGGTGCTGCTGGCGCCAGGCATCGATGGCAGCCTGTTGCTGCTCTAGAGTGCCCGCGCTTTTGACGGCCAGCGCGAGACTGGTCCAGCCGGCCAGTACGGCGTTGTTGGCAGGTTGCTGCAGCTGTTCGGCTGGTAACGAGGCGACCAGGGCCCAGATCGCATCGTTGTTGGCGCTGGCGGCTTCGCCGCTTAGCAGTGCGCCGAGCAATACCCGTTGCTGAGCGGCTGCCAGGGCCTGGCCGTCTGCCTCGAGGGCGGCGGCGTGGACGCTGTAGGTGCGCACCTGCTGCTGCTCAGGCAGCTCTGCGATGTGCTGCAAGCTTGGGTGGGACAAGGCGGCCAGGGCAGCCTTGGGCTGATTGCGGCTCATGGCCAGTTCCGCGCCCAGGGTGGCGGCGAAAATCTGCTGTGCCGGCTTGAGCGTGTCCATCGGCACCTGCTCGAGGATGCGTGCGGCGCGTGGGAAGTCCTTCTGCTTGTAGGCCAGGTCGGCAGCGCTCAGGCGCAGCAGAGCCGCATCCTCAGCGGATTTGCTGTTGTCGGCCTTTTCGAGCAGTTGCTCGATGCTGGCATCGGGGGTGCGTGGCAGCTCGCCCAGGCTGGATGAGGGCGAACTGGCACAAGCTGCCAGCAGAGCAGCGAAGCAGAGGGCTGTTAACAGCCGCAGGCAAGCGATCATGTAATGGTCCTGTTACTCGATCAAGTTGGCCGGCAATTGTACCCAAGCAGTGGCCGGGGCGCGATCCGCCGTTAGCGAAACCTTCACTATAGGCGCCAGGGTGATGGCTGCCGATGAAGTTCTTTGCGCTCTGTTGCTGGTGCTCGGGCTACAATGGCGCCTTTGATCCGAAAGGCAGGGTGTGTGCAGTGACTGATGTGGCCGGGACTTCGAAATCCACCGTGGGGACGCTTTACGTGGTCGCGACCCCTATCGGCAATCTGGACGATATGAGTGCAAGGGCGCTCAAGGTGCTGGCCGATGTCGCCCTGATCGCCGCCGAGGACACCCGCCACTCGGTTCGTCTGCTGCAACATTTCGGTATCGATACGCCCCTGGCGGCTTGTCATGAGCACAACGAGCGAGATGAAGGCGGTCGCTTCATCACCAAGTTGCTGGCCGGCGAAGATGTGGCGCTGGTGTCCGATGCTGGGACACCGTTGATTTCCGACCCCGGCTATCATTTGGTGCGTCAGGCGCGGGCGGCGGGTGTCAGCGTAGTGCCGGTACCTGGGGCGTGCGCGCTGATTGCCGCGCTGTCCGCTGCGGGCCTGCCGTCGGATCGTTTCATCTTCGAGGGTTTTCTGCCGGCCAAAGCTGCTGGGCGCCGGGCGCGCCTGGAGCAAGTGCGGGAGGAGCCGCGCACCCTGATCTTCTACGAGGCGCCGCACCGCATTCTGGAGTGCCTAGAAGACATGGAGTTGGTGTTTGGTGGTGATCGTCCGGCGCTGCTGGCCCGCGAGCTGACCAAAACCTTCGAAACCCTCAAAGGCCTGCCCCTGGCCGACCTGCGTGCTTTCGTCGCTGCTGATAGCAACCAGCAGCGGGGCGAGTGCGTTGTGCTGGTGGGTGGCTGGACGGCGCCGGAAGGCGAGCAGGCGATCAGTGCTGAGGCGCAGCGTGTACTGGACTTGCTGCTGGCCGAACTGCCGCTGAAAAGAGCCGCAGCATTGGCGGCGGAAATTACCGGCGTACGTAAGAATCTGCTTTATCAGGCTGCCCTCGATAAACAGAAAGCCCAATAGTGGCTTTTAGACATAGTTCACGGTATTGCTTGTTCTTGCGCGCGCGTGCCGTTACCCTTGTCGGCGGAGAGTCGATTGGACAGTCGCTGCCGTCTTTTGTTCCGCAAAAGATCGGGGGAGGAAAGTCCGGGCTCCATAGGGCAGAGTGCCAGGTAACGCCTGGGAGGCGCGAGCCTACGGAAAGTGCCACAGAAAATAACCGCCTAAGCACTTCGGTGCCGGTAAGGGTGAAAAGGTGCGGTAAGAGCGCACCGCGCGGCTGGCAACAGTCCGTGGCTAGGTAAACCCCACTCGGAGCAAGACCAAATAGGGTTCCATCAGGCGTGGCCCGCGTCGGAACCGGGTAGGTTGCTAGAGGCGTCCAGTGATGGCCGTCGTAGAGGAATGACTGTCCTCGACAAAACCCGGCTTACAGATCGACTCTCCACCTCTTCACTTCCTGCTTGAATCGATAGCAGATCCCTCTGGGTAATACCAAAAAGATCTTACTCTTAATAAATTACTTTAACTTCGAACGGCATCCGTTTGAGTGGGTTTGATTTTGCTCGTGTTTTTTCCTTCCTGGCAGTCCTTCCTCGTTGCTTTGTTGCGCTAAATCTCG
>NZ_JBJJLN010000065.1:0-19032 GCF_046230725.1 Pseudomonas sp. KCJK9000
GAGCGCAGCTCGCGATGCGCCGCGCGGGCGGCGCTCGATCTCACAGGCGCTAAAAGGCTCAGATTGAACCCAAAAAAAAACCCGACACCAAATCCCTGGTATCGGATTTTTTCGACCCCAACCCCGGACTCAAATGCCTAAGTGAACAGCATTACGCACAACGCGGGGCTCGGGTAACTGCGGCTACAGCGAATCAGTTGCCTTTAACCGACTTGCCGTCGACCGTACCTTCTTGCAGTACGATCACGTACTCCTTGCCGTCGGTTTCGACCTGGCGCAACTGCACCAGCAAGTAGTCCCAGTCTTTGGCGAACCACAGTTCAGTAATGCGTTTGTTCTGGCTCGGAGCCCGAACGCGCTCGACCTTCACCGCCTCGACCTGGCCGGTTTTAGTGGTGATTTTCTCAGTACCCAGCACGCGGAAGTCGTAGGTATCGATTTCGTCACCATCGACCACCTGGTACGTCATGCTCTTCTTGCCAGCGGCCACGTCGTGTTGCAGGGCCAACTGGTAGGACGACTTGTCCAGCACGCCGCGGTTGAGCGGCAGGCTGATCGGGTCCTTGCGGTCGGTGCCGGTGATCTTCTTGCTGTTCCAGTCGAAGGTCAGGTCGACGGTCTTGGCTTTGCCCAGGCCGCCCCGCTCGAAGTGGTATTTCTGCGGCAGCATGGTGTCGTTGTCCATGCGCAGAGTGCTTTGCTCGGTCAGGCTGGCGATCATCATGGAGGCCTTGAAATCAAGGTCCCAGCTGCCGTCCTTGTTCTTGACCAGGCTGCGCTCGGCGGTGCCACTCATGGGCAGTTGCTTCCAGTCGGCGGTGTAGCTTGCCGAGAACGGCTTCAGCTCGGCTGCCTGCAGAGGCAGGGCGAGTACGGTGAGAGCCAATAGCAGGGCGCGACGCATAAGTTCTCCTAGGGTCGGATCAAGTGACCACTGGCCGGCAGTGGCTGGTCGTCCAGTAATGCACCCTGTTCGCCCAGGTGCAAGCGACCTTGGGCAAACCAGTGCACCGCCAGCGGGTAGATCTGGTGTTCCTGATGGTGAACCCGTTGGGCCAGGCTTTGCACCGTGTCATCAGGCAGTACCGGTACCACAGCCTGTACGACCAGTGGCCCGCCATCGAGTTCCTCGGTGACGAAGTGTACGCTGCAGCCATGCTCCGCGTCGCCTGCTTCCAGTGCCCGGCGGTGGGTATGCAGCCCCTTGTAACGGGGTAGCAGCGACGGGTGGATGTTGAGCAGGCGGCCCTGGTAGTGGCGCACGAAGTCGCCACTGAGGATGCGCATGAAACCGGCCAGTACGACCAGGTCGGGGGCGAAGCCGTCGATGCGCGCCATCAAGGCGGCATCGAAGGCTTCACGGCCATCGAACTGGGTGTGATCGAGCACCACGGTGGCGATCCCCGCTGCCTGGGCCCGTTGCAGGCCGTAGGCGTCGGCACGGTTGGAAACCACCGCGCCGATGCGAACCGGGCTGTCCTGCACGTGGCAGCTGTCGATCAAGGCTTGCAGGTTGCTGCCGGAACCCGACAGCAGTACCACAACATTGCAGGGCTTGCTCGGCATCAGTGTGCCTTGAGGTTCTGCAGTTCGACCTGGGCGGCGCCTTCGGCGGCTTCGGCGATGTGGCCGATGACCCAAGGTTGCTCACCGGCGGCGCGCAGTTCGTTCAGGGCAGCGTCTACCTGATCCTGAGCGACGCAGATGACCATGCCGACACCGCAGTTCAGTACACGGTGCATTTCGTGCTCATCGACATTGCCTTGCTGCTGCAGGAAGTCGAACACCGCCGGGCGCTGCCAGCTGGCGACGTCGATCACGGCCTGGGCGTTGTCTGGCAGTACCCGCGGGATGTTGTCCAGCAGGCCGCCACCGGTGATGTGGGCCATGGCCTTGACCGCGCCAGTGTTCTTGATCAGTTGCAGCAGTGGCTTGACATAGATGCGGGTCGGCGCCATCAGCAGGTCGGTCAGCGGCTTGCCGTCGAGCTGGGTGTTTTCGATGTCGGTTGCCGACACTTCGAGGATCTTGCGGATCAGCGAGTAGCCGTTGGAGTGCGGGCCGGAAGATGGCAGGGCGATCAGCGCGTCACCGGTGGCCACTTTGGAGCCGTCGATGATTTCGGCCTTTTCCACCACGCCCACGCAGAAGCCGGCCAGGTCGTAGTCTTCGCCTTCATACATACCCGGCATTTCGGCGGTTTCGCCACCAACCAGGGAGCAGCCAGCCAATTCGCAGCCGGCGCCAATGCCGGTGACCACGGTGGCAGCCACGTCGACGTTCAGTTTGCCGGTGGCATAGTAATCGAGGAAGAACAGCGGTTCTGCGCCGCAGACCACCAGGTCGTTGACGCACATGGCGACCAGGTCCTGGCCGATGCTGTCGTGCTTGTTCAGGTTCAGTGCCAGGCGCAGTTTGGTGCCGACGCCGTCGGTGCCAGAGACCAGCACCGGCTGCTTGTAGCCGGCCGGGATCTCGCAGAGGGCGCCGAAGCCGCCCAGGCCACCCATGACTTCAGGGCGTGCGGTGCGTTTTGCCACGCCCTTGATGCGTTCGACCAGTGCTTCGCCGGCGTCGATGTCTACACCGGCGTCCTTGTAGCTCAGGGAGGGTTGCTTGCTCATTGATCCAGGCCTTTAAGAGGGAGGGATTCGTAAAAACGACCATGACGGCCAAGGCCGGCTCGAAAGCGGCGGCTGCCTGAAACGTCAGTGGTCTGTGAAGGCGCGCGATTTTATCAGGGTTGCCGGGCAGCGGCCATCCTCAGGCCGACGGGCAGGGCGGTTAATTGCTGAAAAAGGTAAGTGGGTGGTTGATAACCATGCTTGTGTATAAGCTGCAAATCACAAGCTCGATGCTCAACCGGACAGGAATCCTCATGCGACTTTTCATTTATTTGGCAGCAGGGTGCATGGCACTGGCCAGCATGGGTGCGCAGGCCGAATCCGTCTCTGGCCTCTATCAGGTGCGCGAACCGATTCAAGGGCAGGGCGCCGAGGCGCGTACCGCAGCCACTGCCAAAGCCTTCGAAACTTTGGTGTTGCGCCTGACCGGCGACTCCAAGGCGGCGCAGAACCCTGGCTTGGCCGAGCTGCGCAAGAACCCGCAACCGCTAATCAACCAAGTCGGTACCGATGCCGGGCCGCCCGAATCGGTGGAAGTCGAGTTCGACCCCGGCAGCACCGAACGTGCCTTGCGCAAAGCTGGCCTGGCGCTTTGGGGCAGTAACCGGCCCTCCATCCTCGGCTGGTGGCTTACCGATAGTGTCGATGGCAGCAACTTGATCGGCGACGGCCAGGCCAGTGCCCAGCCATTGCGCCGCGCCGCCCAGCACCGTGGGTTGCCTCTGCGCCTGCCACTGGCCGACCTGCAGGAGCAACTGCTGGCCAATGCCAAGCAGCTCGAAAGCAATGACCCTGCACCGCTGCGCGATGCGGCGCAGCGCTATGGCGCCGATGCCCTGTTGGCGGTGCACGCCCAGGAGGCCGACGGCAAATGGCAAGGTAAATGGCAACTGTGGCTGGGTGACCAGCATGAGCAGGGCACTGCTGAAGCCGGTGACCAGGCTGCACTTGCCGATGCTGTGATGCTTGCGGTAGGTAACCGGCTTGCGCCACGTTACGTCATCAAGGCCGGTGCCAGCAGCCAGCTGCAATTGCAGGTGCAAGGCATGAACCTGCAACGCTATGCCGAGCTTTCCCGTGTGCTGGAGCCCTATGGCCCGCGCCTGCAGTTGGCCGATGGCGGCACGTTGACCTATGCGGTGAGCGGTAATCGTGAGCAGCTACGGGCGCAGCTGGGCCTGGCCAAGTTGCAGGAAGTGCCGGCCGAGCAGGCCCCGCCTGCTGCAGCGCCCACGCCAAGCCCAGGTGCTGCACCAGGCCAGCCGGTCACCCCTGCGCCTGTCTCGGCCAAGCCGTTCGATGGCCTGCGGTTTCGCTGGTAAGGGGCGTATTGATGACTGACATGCGTCGTTGGATCGGGTGGGGTGCAGTACTGCTGATCGTGGTGCTGCTTTATAGCTTGCATAACATTCTTACGCCTTTTTTGGTGGGCATTTTGCTGGCCTACCTGGCCGACCCGCTGGTCGATCGTCTGGAGCGTATCGGCCTGTCACGTACCTGGGGTGTGGTGGTGGTGTTTGGCCTGTTCACCCTGATATTGATGGCCCTGTTGCTGATACTGGTACCGATGCTGGCCAAGCAGTTGCTGCGCCTTTACGAACTGGCGCCCCAGATGCTCGATTGGCTGGAGCACGTGGCGCTGCCTTGGCTGCAAGGCCATCTGGGGCTGGCCGACGGCTTCTGGAAGTTCGACAAGATCAAAGCCGCCATCGGCGCCCACATGGACAAGACCACCGACATCGTCGGCATGGTGCTGTCCCATGCCACTGCCTCGAGCCTGGCGCTGATCGCCTGGCTGGCCAACATGGTGCTGATCCCTGTCGTGGGCTTTTATCTGTTGCGTGACTGGGATTTGATGATGGCCAAACTGCGCAGCCTGCTGCCGCGTCAACGTGAACCTCAGGTGGTGGCGCTGGCAAGCGAATGCCACGAAGTGCTGGGGGCGTTCGTGCGCGGGCAACTGTTGGTGATGCTCGCACTGGGCGTGATCTACTCCGCGGGGCTCATGCTGATCGGGCTCGAGCTTGGCCTGCTGATCGGCATGCTCGCGGGCCTGGCGGCCATCGTGCCTTATATGGGTTTCATCATCGGCATAGGGGCTGCTTTGATCGCGGGGCTATTCCAGTTCGGCGGCGACCTGTACCCGATGCTGGGGATCGTCGCAGTGTTCATGGTGGGGCAGGCGCTGGAAGGCATGGTGCTGACGCCGCTGCTGGTCGGCGACCGCATCGGCTTGCATCCGGTGGCAGTGATCTTCGCCATTCTCGCTGGCGGCGAGCTGTTCGGCTTTACGGGTGTACTGCTGGCCTTGCCAGTGGCTGCCGTGATCATGGTGCTGGTGCGTCATGTGCACGACCTATACAAAGAATCGGACATGTACGCCGGGGATATCGACCCTGATCTGTAACCACGCCGAGCCGCCGGGTAACCCGTTGATTTTACTAAGGCTATCTGGCTGCGTGATTGTGCGCCCTGCATTGCAGGTATAGACTTTGCAGATTGTTCACCAAAGGCCCCCTGCGGTCCCTGTCGACTGCCCGCGAGCATGAAACCACCAATCCAGTTGCCCCTGGGTGTGCGCCTGCGCGATGACGCCACCTTCATCAACTATTATCCGGGCGCCAATGCCGCGGCGCTGGGCTATGTCGAGCGGCTTTGCGAGGCCGACGCTGGCTGGACAGAGAGCCTCATCTATCTGTGGGGCAAACAGGGCGTTGGCCGCAGCCACTTGCTGCAGGCGGCGACCCATCGCTTCCAACAGCGTGGCGAACCTGCGGTGTACTTGCCGCTGGCGCAATTGCTCGATCGGGGTGTGGAACTGCTGGATTACCTCGCGCAATACGAACTGGTGTGTATCGACGACCTGCACGTCATTGCCGGCAAGGCGGACTGGGAAGAGGCGATGTTTCACCTGTTCAACCGCCTGCGTGACAGCGGGCGCCGCCTGTTGCTGGCTGCCTCGGCCTCGCCCCGTGAACTGCCGATAAAGCTGCCTGACCTCAAGTCGCGCCTCACCCTGGCGCTGGTGTTCCAGATGCGCGGCATGTCCGACGAGGACAAGCTGCGTGCCCTGCAGCTGCGGGCGTCGCGCCGCGGCCTGCACCTGACCGACGAAGTCGGCCATTTCATCCTCACCCGTGGCACCCGCAGCATGAGCGCACTGTTCGACTTGCTCGAGCGCCTCGACCAGGCCTCACTGCAGGCACAACGCAAGTTGACCATCCCTTTCCTTAAGGAAACCCTCGGCTGGTAAGCCCGTAAACACAGGGCTTTGAGGGGTAAAACGAAAAAGTCACATTTTTTTCGATAAAATTTGCAAATGGCCATGATAGAGGGCATAGTTCCCTCCCTCTAAAGGATTACTGACACGGTCGTGCCCATGCTAAAGCGCTTCGCACCCCTCGTGCCTCTCGCACTCGTGACCCTGCTTTTTGGCTGTGCGGCCCAAGGCCCAGTTTCCCAGCCCCAGGATCACACCCCGGTTGCCTCGCAGTCGGTCAACAAAGTCAAAGCTTCGCCTTCGTCGGTCTTCGGTGAAGAAGAGCAGGCCACTGAAGACGATCTGGAGGCCTTCTCCAGCAGCAAGCCGTATCAGCTTCCGGTGCTGGCAGACAGCATTCTCGAGCGTGGCATGTCGCTGATCGGCACCCGCTACCGCTTTGGCGGCACCTCTGAAGCGTCGGGCTTCGACTGCAGCGGTTTCATCGGTTATCTGTTCCGTGAGGAAGCTGGCATGAACCTGCCGCGTTCCACCCGCGAGATGATCAACGTCGATGCGCCGAAGGTGGCGCGCAATAAGCTCAAGCCAGGCGACCTGCTGTTCTTCAGCACCAATGGCCGTGGCCGTGTGAGCCACGCCGGTATCTACCTGGGTGACAACCAGTTCATCCACTCCAGCAGCCGTCGTAGCGGCGGTGTGCGCATCGACAGCCTCGGTGACCGCTACTGGAGCAAAACCTTCATCGAAGCCAAGCGCGCCTTGGCCATGGCGCCGACGACCAATATCGCGCGCAACTGATATCAAAATGATGTACCCTGCCACGGCGGTGTTGCTTGATAAAAAAAGCTCGCCGCCGTGCGCATTTACAGAAA
Source organism: Pseudomonas sp. KCJK9000 (assembly GCF_046230725.1). Taxonomy (NCBI): domain Bacteria; kingdom Pseudomonadati; phylum Pseudomonadota; class Gammaproteobacteria; order Pseudomonadales; family Pseudomonadaceae; genus Pseudomonas; species Pseudomonas sp. KCJK9000. The sequence goes on from NZ_JBJJLN010000065.1 coordinate 6,717, forward strand.
GCGTCTAATCTTAATTCTCAACTCTTTTCGGCTCCGGCCGGTCGGTCTTTGACAGGAAGTTCTGGCCATGAAGATGATGGCGCGCTTCGCATTCCTTTCCATGGTGGCTTTACTTGCCGCCTGTTCTAGCCATGCCCCGGCGCCTGCGCCTGTGGTTCAGCCCACCATCACCTACAGCCAGCCAGAGGGCTCGCCGCTGGCTGACGACGTGTTGATCCGTGCTATTGGCCTGGTGGGTACGCCTTATCGTTGGGGTGGCAATACACCGGATTCCGGGTTCGATTGCAGTGGCCTTATCGGTTACGTGTACCGCGATGCTGCTGGTATCAGCCTGCCACGTTCGACCCGCGAAATGATCGTGATGCGCGCGCCCACGGTGAGCATCAACGCCTTGCAGTCGGGCGACCTGGTGTTCTTCGCCACTGCCGGCGGTTCGCAAGTGAGTCACGCGGGCATTTATGTGGGCGAAGGGCGCTTCGTGCACGCGCCTTCTACTGGCGGTACCGTACGCTTGGATTACCTGTCCAACAGCTACTGGGCCAAAGCCTATCTGCAGGCCAAGCGTGTGATTCCCCAGGAGCACCTGGCGCAGAATCGCTGAGGGAACACCGGGTTCCTCTGCATGGCCACGCCGATTGACGGTCCCGGTGCAACCCTCTAACCTTCGCGGCGTGTTTCAGGTGCCCTGCCAGCTTCGACTGGGCAGGGTGAAACTGGGAAGCCGGTGGTCGCCAGCATGGCGCGATTCCGGCGCTGCCCCCGCAACGGTAAATGAGTGACGGCCGCGCAGTGCCACTGGGTGCGAACACCCGGGAAGGCGCGTAGCCCTGGGCCCACGGCCCGCTCATGAGCCCGGAGACCGGCCTGATACTGCCAACGGCATCACGGAGGGTGATGTGCGGTGCATCGCGGCCTCGGCCGTGGCTGCTGCGCGTTCTCCGTCTGCCCGCCTTTTACCTGCCGCCACTGCCCACGTGGCCGCAGCCTGCGGAGAACCTTCCATGAGCGAATCCACCGAACGCGACGAGCGCCACCTGGCGCGTATGCAGCGCAAGAAGGCGGTCATCGACGAGCGCATCGCCAATTCCCCCAACGAGTGCGGCTTGCTGCTGGTGCTCACCGGCAACGGCAAGGGCAAGAGCAGCTCGGCGTTCGGTATGCTTGCCCGTGCCCTGGGCCATGGCATGCAGTGCGGTGTAGTGCAGTTCATCAAAGGCCGCAACAGCACTGGTGAGGAGCTGTTCTTCCGTCGCTTCCCCGAGCAGGTGCGCTACCACGTGATGGGCGAGGGCTTCACTTGGGAAACCCAGGATCGTCAGCGTGACATCGCTGCCGCCGAGGCGGCATGGGCGGTCTCGCGCCAGCTGCTGCAAGACCCGAACGTGCAGTTCGTAGTGCTCGACGAGCTCAATATCGCGCTCAAGCACGGCTATCTCGACCTGGACCAGGTGCTTACTGACATTCAGGCCCGGCCACCGATGCAGCATGTGATCGTCACCGGTCGCGCGGCCAAGCCTGAAATGGTCGAGCTGGCCGATACCGTCACCGAGATGGGCATGCTCAAGCATGCCTTCCAGGCCGGGATCCGCGCACAGAAGGGCGTCGAATTGTGAGTGAAACCCGCAGCTGTCCAGCGGTGCTGATCGCGGCACCTGCCTCCGGCCAGGGCAAGACCACCGTGACCGCGGCCTTGGCCCGCTTGCACCGTAACCTGGGGCGCAAGGTACGGGTATTCAAATGCGGCCCGGACTTTCTCGACCCGATGATCCTAGAGCGCGCCAGTGGCGGCCCGGTGTACCAGCTGGATCTGTGGATGATCGGTGCTCAGGAGAGCCGTCGGTTGCTGTGGCAAGCCGCACAAGAGGCCGACCTGATTTTGATCGAAGGCGTGATGGGCCTGTTCGACGGCACCCCATCGAGTGCCGATCTGGCACGACACTTTGGAGTGCCGGTGCTGGCGGTCATCGATGGCACGGCCATGGCCCAAACTTTTGGCGCCCTGGCATTGGGCCTGGCACGTTACCAGGCCGACCTGCCCTTCGCTGGCGTACTGGCCAACCGAGTCGGCAGCCTACGTCACGCGCAATTGCTCGAAGGTAGCCTGACCGAGGGCCTGCGCTGGTATGGCGGCCTGTCGCGCGAGCGTGGCATCGAGTTGCCCAGCCGGCACCTGGGGTTGGTTCAGGCCAGCGAGTTGAATGACCTCGATGCCCGCCTGGATGCGGCTGCGCAAGCTTTGGGTGCCAGCTGCGACGCCGCGTTGCCGCCGCCGGTTACGTTCGCCGCGCCGGCGCCGCAGGGGTGCACCGCAACCCTTGATGGGGTGCGAATCGGCGTAGCACGTGATGAAGCCTTTGCCTTTATCTACGGCGCCAACCTTGACCTGTTGCGCCAGCTTGGCGCTGAGCTGGTGTTCTTCTCGCCTCTGCATGACCGGGCACTGCCCGCGGTAGACAGCCTGTATCTGCCCGGCGGCTACCCAGAGTTGCATCACCACGCATTGGCGGCCAACACGTCGATGTGCCAAGCGATCCGTGCCCATCATGCCGAGGGTAAACCGCTGCTGGCCGAGTGCGGGGGCATGCTGTACCTGCTCGAGGCGCTGACAGACGTAGCAGGCGAGCGTGCTGAGCTGTTGGGCTTGCTGCCGGGCGAGGCGAGCATGCAGAAGCGCCTGGCTGCCTTGGCCCTACAGGCCGTGGAACTGCCCGAGGGCACCCTGCGTGGGCATACCTATCATCACTCGCTGACCAGCACCGACCTTGAGCCGCTCGCCCGCGGCCTGAGCCCCAATGGCGGGCGCGGCAACGAAGCGGTGTATCGCTTGGGACGGTTGACGGCCTCTTACGTGCACTTCTATTTCCCGTCCAACCCTGACGCGGCGGCGGCGCTGTTGCGGCCATGAGCGATCACGCCTACAGCGCCGCCGAGCGCGCCGCGATCTACCGCGCAATCGGTGAGCGGCGCGACATGCGCCACTTCGCCGGTGGCACGGTTGCGCCCGAGCTACTGGGTCGCCTCCTGGCCGCTGCGCACCAGGCGCCAAGTGTCGGCCTGATGCAGCCTTGGCGGTTCATCCGCATCAGTCAGTGCGAGTTGCGCGGGCGCATCCAGGCGCTGGTGGAGCAGGAGAGGGTGCGCACCGCCCAAGCGCTGGGCGAACGCTCGGATGATTTCATGAAGCTCAAAGTGGAGGGCATCAGCGATTGCGCCGAGGTGCTGGTTGCGGCACTGATGGATAACCGAGAATCGCACATCTTTGGCCGCCGTACCTTGCCGGAGATGGACCTGGCGTCGCTGGCCTGCGCAATCCAGAACCTATGGCTGGCTGCCCGCGCCGAAGGGCTGGGGCTGGGTTGGGTATCGCTGTTCGACCCTCAAGCCCTGGCCGCGTTGCTCGGTATGCCGCCCGGCGCCAAACCGGTGGCGATACTGTGCCTGGGGCCGGTCACGGAGTTCTACGCACAACCGATGCTGGTGCAGGAAAACTGGGCTGAGGAGCGTCCTTTGACAGAGATGCTGTTCGAGAATCGATGGGGAGAGCGTCAATGAGCGTAGCGCTGCTAACCGTGGCCGGCGTGGCGCTGGATGCACTGTTGGGCGAACCCCGACGCCGGCACCCCTTGGTGGGCTTCGGCAACCTGGCGGCAGGGCTGGAGCGCCGTCTGAACGCGGGCGGGCGCGGTTGGCGTAGCCACGGCGTGACGGCCTGGTTCCTGGCCGTGGTGCCCCTGACCTTTGTGGCGCTGATCCTGTCCTGGCTGCCGGGTGTCGGCTGGCTGATAGACGTGCTGGCGCTGTATTGCGCCCTGGGCCTGCGTAGCCTCGGTGAGCATGTGTTGCCGGTGGCCAATGCTTTACGCCTCGGTGACCTGGACGAGGCGCGGCGCCGTGTGGGTTTTCTGGTCAGCCGCGAAACCCGCGACCTGGACCAGCCTGCCGTTGCCCGCGCGGCTACCGAGTCGGTGCTGGAGAACGGCAGCGACGCGGTGTTCGCCGCGTTGTTCTGGTTCGTGGTGGCCGGTGCGCCAGGGGTGGTGCTGTACCGCCTGAGCAACACCTTGGACGCTATGTGGGGCTACCGCAATGAACGCTTCGAGCGCTTTGGCTGGTGCGCGGCGCGTATCGATGATGTGCTGAACTACATTCCTGCCCGCCTGGTGGCGTTGACTTACGCGCTGCTTGGCAAAACGCGGTTGGCATTGGCCTGCTGGCGCAAGCAGGCACCGCTGTGGGACAGCCCCAATGCCGGGCCGGTGATGGCTTCAGGCGCTGGCGCCCTGGGCGTAGAGCTGGGCGGCCCAGCGGTGTACCACGGCCAACTGCACGAGCGCCCGCGCCTGGGCGAGGGGCCTGTGGCCGATGCCGATGCCATCGAGCGCGGCTGGAGCCTGGTGCAGCGAGGTGTGTGGTTGTGGGTGCTGGTGATCTGCATAGGGGCTTACGTCAATGCTTGAACATGGCGGGCGCCTGCAGCGCGCGGTGCAGCGCTACGCAATCGCGCGCGAAGAGTGGCTCGACCTTTCCAGTGGCGTCGCACCTTGGCCCTTTCCGATTCCACCGATACCACTGGACGCCTGGGCGCGTTTGCCCGAAACCGAAGATGGCCTCGAAGAGGCGGCGCGGGCCTATTACCACGCCGCGCAACTATTGCCAGTGGCTGGCTCCCAGGCAGCGATCCAGGCGCTACCGACATTGCGCCCAACGGGGCGTGTAGGGATATTGTCGCCATGTTATGCAGAACATCCCTACGCCTGGCGGCGCGCTGGGCATGAACTGATCGAGCTGGCTGAACACGAGGTGGAGGCTGCACTGGCTGGTCTGGACGTACTGGTGCTGGTGAACCCGAACAACCCAACGGGCCAGCGAGTGCCGCGAGAGCGGCTCTTGGCGTGGCATGGGCTTCTGGCAGAGCGGGGCGGCTGGCTGGTGGTCGACGAGGCGTTCATGGACACCACGCCGCACGATAGCGTGGCCGACTGTGCCGAGCGCCCAGGCTTGATCGTGCTGCGCTCGTTCGGCAAGTTCTTTGGCCTGGCCGGTGTACGTCTGGGCTGCGTGGTGGCACCCGCTGCATTGTTGCACAGTCTGGCTGAGTCGCTCGGGCCCTGGACGGTCAATGGCCCTACCCGGGTGTTGGCCCAAGCGTGTTTTGCCGACCAACAGGCCCATCGGGCGCAGATCGAACGCTGCGCCCAGGCCAGTCAACGGCTTGCCGTAGTGCTGCTGAATCATGGCCTTGCACCCAGTGGCGGCTGCGATCTGTTTCAGTATGTGCGCAGTGAGCAGGCGGCGGCTTTACATGAGTTTCTCGCTCGCCGGGGCATCCTGGTGCGCCTGTTCGAGCAGCCTGGCGCAGTGCGATTGGGTTTGCCAGCGACTGCCGCCGACGAGCAGCGCCTGGCCCAGGCCCTGGCCGATTATCAGAAGGAAACGGCATGACCACGCTTATGGTGCAAGGCACCACCTCCGATGCTGGCAAGAGCACGCTGGTTACCGCCCTTTGCCGCTGGCTGTTGCGCCAGGGCGTCGGGGTGGTGCCGTTCAAGCCTCAGAACATGGCGCTCAACAGCGCGGTGACCGCCGACGGCGGTGAGATAGGCCGCGCACAGGCGGTACAAGCCCAGGCTTGCCGGCTGGCGCCCCACACCGACATGAACCCGGTACTGCTCAAGCCCAACAGCGACACGGGGGCGCAGGTGATCATCCATGGTCGTGCGGTCACCAGCATGAACGCCGTGGCTTATCACGATTACAAGGCCATCGCCATGCAGGCCGTGTTGGCCTCCCACCAACGCCTCAGTGCGGCCTACCCAGTGGTGATGGTCGAAGGCGCAGGTTCCCCGGCCGAGATCAACCTGCGCGCCGGTGACATCGCCAACATGGGCTTTGCCGAGGCGGTCGACTGCCCGGTAATCCTGGTGGCCGACATCAATCGCGGCGGGGTCTTCGCCCACTTGGTCGGCACCCTGGAGCTGCTATCGCCCAGCGAGCAGGCGCGGGTCAAGGGCTTCGTGATCAATCGCTTTCGCGGCGATATCGCGCTGCTGCAACCGGGCCTGGATTGGCTGGAGCAGCGCACGGGCAAGCCTGTGCTGGGTGTGCTGCCTTATGTGACAGACCTGCACCTTGAGGCCGAGGATGGCATCGATAACCGCCAGGGTGCCAAGCACAGCCAGGTGCTCAAAGTGATCGTCCCGGTGCTGCCGCGTATCAGCAACCACACCGATTTCGACCCGTTGCGCCTGCACCCGCAGGTTGACCTGCAGTTCATCGGCCCAGGCCAGCCGATCCCGCCGGCCGATCTGATCATCCTGCCCGGGTCCAAGAGCGTGCGTGGCGACCTGGCCCAGTTACGCGAGCGCGGCTGGGATAAGGCCATCGCCCGGCACTTGCGCTATGGCGGCAAAGTGATCGGGATCTGCGGCGGCCTGCAGATGCTTGGCCGTGAAGTGCACGACCCGCTGGGCCTTGAAGGCCCTGCGGGCTCGAGCCTTGGGCTGGGCTTGCTCGACTATGCGACCGTGCTGGAGGCTGACAAACAACTGCGCAACGTGGCCGGCACCCTGAGCCTGGACGCTTCAGCGGTGGCCGGCTATGAGATTCATGCCGGCGTTACCACAGGCCCTGCCTTGGAGCTGCCTGCCGTGCAGCTCGCCGATGGCCGCTGGGATGGCGCGATCAGTGTGGACGGCCAGGTTCTTGCCACCTATCTACACGGCCTGTTCGAGGGTAGCGAGTCGTGCGCCGCGCTGTTGCGCTGGGCTGGCTTGGAGCAGGTCCAGAGCATCGATTACCAGGCCCTGCGCGAGCGTGATATCGAGCGCCTGGCCGACCTTGTGCACACTCATCTTGATACCGCGCGGCTGCGCGAGCTTTGTGGAATGGCCTGACATGCGCAACTTGATCCTTGGCGGTGCCCGTTCGGGCAAGAGCCGGCTGGCCGAGCAACTGGCCATCGACAGCGGCCTGGCAGTCACCTATATCGCCACCAGCGAACCGCTCGATGGTGAAATGAACGACCGTGTGCGCCTGCATCGTCAGCGTCGGCCAGCCCATTGGAAATTGATCGAAGAACCCCTGGCGCTGGCGGCGGTATTGCGTGCAGAGGCGTTACCGGGCCGCTGCTTGCTGGTGGACTGCCTGACGTTGTGGCTGACCAACCTGCTGATGCTGGACGATCCGAAACGGCTGGCGGCAGAGCGCGATGCGCTGCTCGACTGCCTGGAGCAACTGCCCGGCACGATCATTCTGGTCAGCAATGAAACCGGCCTGGGCGTGGTGCCCATGGGCGAACTCACCCGTCGTTACGTCGACCTGGCCGGTTGGCTGCACCAAAGCATTGCCGAGCGCTGCCAGCGCGTAGTGCTGACCGTGGCCGGCTTACCACTCATGCTCAAAGGACCCGCACTATGAACCCAGCTTGGTGGCGTGAAGCCTGCCAACCCCTCGACAATGCCGCCATGGACCAGGCGCGTGCCCGTCAGCAGCAACTGACCAAGCCAACCGGCTCGCTGGGCCAACTGGAAGGCCTGGCCGTGCGGCTTGCCGGGTTGCAAGGCCAGGAGCGGCCAAGCCTGGAGCAGGTCGCCATTACCCTCTTCGCAGGCGACCACGGCGTGGTCGAAGAAGGGGTTTCGGCGTATCCGCAAGCGGTCACTGGGCAAATGCTACGCAACTTCGTAGCGGGTGGCGCGGCAATCAGCGTGCTCGCGCGTCAGTTGCAGGCGAGCCTGGAAGTGGTCGACTTGGGCACCATCGACCCCGAACTGGAACTGCCTGAGGTGCGCCATTTACGCCTGGGTGCTGGCACCGCTAACTTCGCCCGCCAGCGGGCCATGACCGAGGCCCAACTGCAGTCTGCGCTGCAGGCCGGTCGTGACAGTGCCCTGCGTGCAGCGGCCAATGGCGCGCAGCTGTTCATCGGTGGCGAGATGGGCATCGGCAATACCACCGCCGCCGCTGCCGTAGCCAGCGCCTTGCTGGGCTGCCCGGCTCGGGAATTGAGCGGGCCGGGCACTGGCCTGGATAGCTCAGGAGTCAGCCACAAGGCCGATGTCATTGAGCGTGCCCTGGTGCTGCACAACCTGCCGATGGCTGAACCACTGCAGGCGCTGGCCTGCGTCGGCGGTTTTGAAATCGCCGCGCTGACCGGTGCCTACCTTGCCTGCGCACAGCAGGGTATAGGTGTGCTGGTAGATGGCTTCATCTGCAGTGTCGCGGCACTGCTGGCGGTACGCATCAACCCGCAGAGCCGTGACTGGTTGCTGTTCGCCCACCAAGGCGCGGAGCCTGGCCATCGAGCCGTGTTGACAGCGCTGCAGGCCGAGCCGTTGCTGGCGCTGGGGCTGCGTCTGGGCGAGGGCAGCGGTGCTGCCCTGGCCGTGCCCTTGATGCGCCTGGCCTGTGCCCTGCACGGGCAGATGGCGACCTTCGCAGAAGCCGCCGTAGCGGATCGTCCGGCATGATAGTGGACCTGCTGCGTCATGGCGAAACCGAGCTGGGTGGTGGCCTGCGTGGCAGCCTGGACGATGCCCTGACAGACAAGGGCTGGCGCCAGATGCGCGAGGCCGTTGCAGGCGCAGGCCCCTGGGATGCGGTGGTCAGCTCGCCACTGCAGCGTTGTGCACGTTTCGCCCAGCAGCTTGGCATGCCGGTTCAACTGGAAGCAGGGCTGCAGGAATTGCATTTTGGTGAGTGGGAAGGGCACACGGCCTTGCAGATCATGCAAACCCAGGCTGATGAACTGGGGCGCTTCTGGGCCGATCCCTACAGTTACACGCCACCCGCTGGGGAGCCTGTGGCAGCTTTTGCCGAACGTGTGCTAATGGCGATCGCCCGCCTGCGCCAGCGGTACGCAGGCAAACGCGTATTGCTGGTTACCCATGGCGGCGTCATGCGCCTGCTGATGGCGCGCGCCCGTGGGTTGCCTAAAGAGCAGTTGTTGCAAGTAGAAGTGGGCCACGGGGCCTTGCTGCACCTGAGGGTGAGTGAAGACGGCACGCTGCACGAGGTGCTTTGACATGCTGCCGTTCTGGATTGCCTTGCAGTTTCTGAGCAGCTTACCGGTGCGTTTGCCGGGGATGCCAGAGCCCCGCCAAATGGGCCGCTCAATATTGTGCTACCCCTTGGTCGGGCTGTTGTTCGGGGTGTTGCTCTGGTTGGCCAGCTACCTGCTGCAAAGCGTCGCCGCGCCCTTGCAGGCAGCGCTGCTGTTGACCTTGTGGGTCTTGCTCAGTGGGGCGCTGCACTTGGACGGTCTGGCCGACAGTGCCGATGCCTGGCTTGGTGGGTTCGGTGACCGTGAGCGTACGCTACAGATCATGAAAGACCCGCGCAGTGGGCCGATTGCCGTGGTCACTCTGGTGTTGGTCCTGCTGCTGAAGTTCTGTGCGCTGTGGGTGCTGGTCGAGCGAGGCGCAGGCGCTTCGCTGGTGCTCGCGCCTGTCGTTGGGCGCAGCGCAATGCTTGGGCTGTTTCTTATGACACCTTATGTGCGCAAGGGCGGGCTGGGGCAGGCGCTGGCAGAGCATTTACCGCGCCGTGAAGCGGTTTGGATGTTGCTGGGCAGTTTGCTGCTGTGCTCGCTGATCGGCGGTTGGCAAGCACTGTGGCCTTTGCTGGCTGCGGTTGCTGGGTTCTGCTGGTTGCGACAGCTGATGTGCCGGCGGTTGGGTGGGACCACGGGTGACACAGCGGGCGCGATGCTGGAGTTGCTGGAACTGACGGTTGTACTCGGGTTGGCGCTGGTGAAGTGACTTGGGCCATCCTTTGAAACTTCTTGCAACATCGACTAACGCGGGTATATACACGTATTCATGCTGACCAGTGATTGCATCTGCACGCATCTGCGCCGTGCTGCCCGCGGGGTGAGCCGCCATTACGACGAGGCGCTTGCCAGCGCCGGGATCAATGTCGCCCAGTTTTCCTTGCTACGTCACCTGCAAAGGCTCGATCGCCCGAGCATCACGGTGTTGGCCGAGGCCATGGGCCTTGAGCGCAGTACCTTGGGCCGTAACCTGAAGGTGCTGCAGGCAGAGGGGTTGGTGGCGTTGGCCGAGGGTGACGACCAGCGCAACCGTGTTGTGCTGCTGACAGCCGCTGGCGCGGCACGCCTGCAAGCCGCTCTTCCGGCGTGGGAGCAGGCGCAGTCGTCGCTGCTGGACCAGCTGGGCGAGGGCCAGCGTGAGACACTCGTGCGCTTGCTTGAGCGCCTGGCGTGAATCAAGACCAAAAATAGCGGGCTCACACCCGTACACCTTGCGATGGATTGGAGATAACGACAATGGCTTCGGTGTGGCGAACCAGCGGCTGGGTACTGGTGGGGGCGGCGTTGATCCTGGCGTTGTCTTTAGGCGTGCGTCACGGCTTCGGCCTGTTCCTGGCGCCGATGAGCGCCGATTTTGGCTGGGGCCGTGGCGTGTTCGCTTTTGCCATTGCCCTGCAGAACCTGATCTGGGGGCTGGCACAGCCGTTTGCTGGCGCGCTGGCTGACCGCCTGGGGGCGGCGCGCGTGGTGATCATCGGTGGCATCCTCTACGCCGCTGGCCTGCTTTTGATGAGTACCGCCGATTCGGCCTGGTCGCTGTCCCTGAGCGCCGGCCTGTTGATCGGTATGGGGCTGTCGGGTACTTCTTTTTCGGTGATTCTCGGCGTGGTGGGCCGCGCTGTGCCCGCGGAAAAGCGCAGTATGGCAATGGGTATTGCCAGCGCTGCCGGCTCCTTCGGGCAGTTCGCCATGCTCCCAGGCACCCTCGGCCTGATCGAATGGCTGGGGTGGTCGTCGGCGCTTTTGGTGCTGGGTTTGCTGGTGGCACTGATCGTGCCTTTTGTCGGGCTGCTGCGTGATCGGCCGCTGTCAAGCCACGGTGTGGAGCAGACCCTGGGCCAAGCCTTGCGTGAAGCTTGCTCGCATTCCGGGTTCTGGTTGCTTGCCCTGGGGTTCTTTGTGTGTGGTTTTCAGGTGGTGTTCATTGGCGTGCACCTGCCGGCGTACCTAGTCGATCAGCACCTCCCGGCGACCACTGGCACCACCGTGCTTGCATTGGTGGGGCTGTTCAATATTGTCGGGACCTACACGGCTGGCTGGCTGGGCGGTCGTATGTCCAAACCTCGTTTGCTCACCGCGCTCTATCTGCTGCGCGCCGTGGTAATTGCATTGTTTCTGTGGGCGCCGATCACCCAGGTCAGTGCCTACCTGTTCGGTATTGCCATGGGCCTGCTCTGGCTGTCCACCGTGCCGTTGACCAACGGTACCGTAGCCACGGTATTTGGCGTGCGTAACCTATCGATGCTCGGTGGCATCGTTTTCCTGTTCCATCAGTTGGGGGCATTTCTGGGTGGCTGGCTGGGCGGCGTGGTGTACGACCAGGCTGGCAACTATGACTTGGTCTGGCAAATTTCCATTCTGCTCAGCCTGTTGGCGGCCGGGTTGAACTGGCCGGTGCGCGAGCGCCCCGTTGCCCGTTTGCAGGCACAAGCCGCATGAGCCGCTTGCTGGCTCGTGGGCTGCTGCTGGCAGCCTTGGCCTTGTTGCTGGCGCTGGTGTGGTGGGGCTGGCAGCGAGGTGGGCTGGCGTTGATGCAACTGGGCATGAGTGTTTGTTAGGCGCTACCCTGCAAGTGAAGAATTGGCTTGCAGGAGAAACGAACGATGCGTGCTCATTGGTTGACGATGCCTTTGCTGGTTTTGATGGGTGCTAGTGCTTCTTGGGCTGCCGAATGTCCGGCGTTGTTGCAGGGTAGCCTGCCGGAATTGCGTGGCAAGGAGCAGGTGGACCTTTGCCAGCGTTTTGCCGGCAAGCCGTTGGTGGTAGTCAATACGGCGAGTTATTGCGGTTTCGCGCCGCAATTCGAGGGGCTGGAGGCGACCTACAAGGCGTACCACGAAAAGGGCCTGGAGATGTTGGGGGTGCCATCGAATGACTTTAAGCAGGAAGACGCGGACAGTGAGAAGACGGCCAAGGTGTGTTATGCCAACTACGGTGTGACGTTCACCATGACCAAGGCCCAGGCGGTTAGGGGCAAGGATGCGATACCGCTGTTCGCTGAGCTGGCCCATCAGAGCAGTGCGCCAAAGTGGAATTTCTATAAGTACGTTATAGATCGCCAGGGTAAGGTGATTGGCAACTTCTCGAGCCTGACCAAACCTGATGATCCTGAATTCCGCGCCGCGATCGAGAAAGCGATAGCTTCGCATCCCTAACGAAGGCAGCAATTTGCTGGACCCTTGCTCTTGCTCTTGCTCTTGCTCTTGGCTTTTGCTTTTAAGCGCACGGTAGTTCAGGCGACGCAGATTGCGACTTCAGGAGGCCGAA
>NZ_JBJJLN010000066.1:0-18510 GCF_046230725.1 Pseudomonas sp. KCJK9000
GTGAACAGCATTATGCCCCGACCGGCAGGGGCTTTTTCATGCCTCAAGCTCAACCTGCAGGCCAGCCAGAGTAGCCTGCAACCCCTGGGGCAGCGGCACGGGCCGGCCGCTGGCGCGCTCGATGAATACCTGCACTACCGTCCCGGCCGCGCAGGCCTCATTCTCGCCTGGGCGATACAGCGCCAGGCGATACTCCACGGTGCTGCCTACCAGCCGCGTCACCCCAAGCCCGACCTCGAGCACATCCGGAAAGCCCGGCAAAGCGAAAAAGTCGGCCGCCGAACTCACCACGAACGCAGCCAGCTCGCCGTCGCGCAGGTCGACATCTGCCTGCTCGACGAGAAATGCCTGAATGGCTGTTTCGAAAAAGCCATGCACGGTTGCGCCAGCGACGTGGCCGTTGACGTCGTTGTCTTGGGGGCGGGTGAGGATCGGGTGGAAGTGGGTGAACGCGCAGCGGTTCGGGGATTCGGTCATGGGTCATCCACAGCGAGTGACTTGAGAGCCAAGCTTCCCACAACAGGGCTAGGAAGGCCTAGGCCCCTGCCTAAACCGTGCTCCAGCGGGTTGGGCTTGGCGTCGGGGATCGATCGCACTGGCGCCCTGAACCTATAGCCAATCGCGCAAAAAAAAACCGACACCAGATCACTGGTGTCGGATTTTTCAGACTCAGGCTTGCTGGTTACAGCTAGCGTCAGCTTACAGCTGTGGGCCTGCAGCCTTGATGGCGTCGGAAACTTCGAACTTCTTGAAGTTTTCGGTGAACAGCTTGGCCAGGCCTTTGGCGGCCTCATCGTACGCCGCTTTGTCAGCCCAGGTATTGCGCGGGTTGAGCAGCTCGGTGTCGACGCCTGGGACAGCCTTCGGCACGTCCAGGTTGATGATGTCCAGGTGCTCGGTTTCGGCGCCGACCAGAGCACCGCTCTGGATGGCGGCAATTACGCCACGGGTGGTCGGGATGCTGAAGCGCTTGCCAACACCGTAGCCACCACCCGTCCAGCCGGTGTTGACCAGATAGACCTTGGAGCCGAAAGCGTTGATGCGCTTGATCAGCAGTTCGGCGTATTCGCCAGCTGGGCGTGGGAAGAACGGTGCGCCGAAACAGGTGGAGAAGGTCGACTTGATGCCGCCGCCCGAGCCCATTTCGGTGGAGCCTACCAATGCGGTGTAGCCGGACAGGAAGTGATAAGCCGCCTGCTCGTTGTTCAGGATCGAAACCGGAGGCAGAACACCGGTCAGGTCACAGGTCAGGAAGATGACAGCGTTCGGCTCACCACCCAGGTTGGCCTCGGCGCGCTTGGCGACGTGCTCCAGCGGGTAGGCAGCGCGGCTGTTCTGAGTCAGGCTGACATCGGCGTAGTCGGCGTGCTTGTTGGCGTCGAGTACGACGTTTTCCAGCACGGCGCCATGCTTGATGGCCTTCCAGATGACCGGCTCGTTCTTCTCGGAGAGGTCGATGCACTTGGCGTAGCAGCCGCCTTCCATGTTGAAGACAACACCTTCGCCCCAGCCGTGCTCGTCGTCACCGATCAGGTAACGGCTTTCGTCGGCGGACAGGGTGGTCTTACCAGTGCCGGACAGGCCGAAGAACAGGGTGACATCGCCTTCTTCGCCGATGTTGGCAGCGCAGTGCATTGGCAGCACGTCGGCAGCCGGCAGCAGGAAGTTCTGCACCGAGAACATGGCTTTCTTCATTTCACCGGCATAACGCATACCGGCGATCAGTACCTTCTTCTGTGCGAAGTTGATGATCACGCAGCCGTCGGAGTTGGTGCCGTCACGCTCAGGCTCGCACACGAAGTTGGCAACGTTGAGGATCTGCCACTGCTCGCGACCGGCCGGGTTGAACTGGCCTTGCTCCGGGTTGATGAACAGGCAGCGGCCAAACAGGTTCTGCCAGGCAGTCTGAGTAGTCATCTTGACCGGCAGGTAGTGCTCGGCCGCAGCCCCTACGTGAACGTAGGAAACGAAGTGGTCCTGGGCGTTGTTGAACGCCTCGACGCGAGCCCACAGGGCATCGAACTTGTCGGCCGGGAACTTGCGGTTGATCGGGCCCCAGGCGATAGCGTCCTGGGTGGAAGGTTCTTCGACGATGAAACGGTCGGCCGGCGAACGGCCAGTACGGTGGCCAGTTTCGACTACCAGTGCGCCAGTATCGGCCAGCACGCCTTCACCGCGGGACAGCGCTTCTTTAACCAGCTCATCGACGCTCAGGTCGGTGTACACGGTGTTGTTGGCTTGCGTCATGAGATACCCCATCCGGCCCGAGGCCGAGTGCTCCAAACGTTTTGTAGTCGTCTCAAAAAAACTACTACAGCGAAAAAAGTGGCCGGATTATGCCAGAAACGCCCAAAAAAAGTAGGCCCCTCCTGTCGTAACTGCGTTTTTGCGCAATTCGACAGGAGATTCTCCTGAGCTTAAACGTTTCAGTGACGAGTTTCTGACGCCGCTTCTGTACCACCACCGGCAAACAGTTGCGCCACATCGCTGGCATCGAAGAAATAGCGCTGGTTACAGAACTGGCAATCGATCTCTACCGTACCACCGCACTCCTCGACCAACGCCTTGGCGTCCTGCTCGCCCAAGCTGACCAATGCATTGCCGGAGCGTTCCCGGGAGCAGCTGCAGTTGAAGCGCAGCGGCTGCACGTCGAACAGGCGAACCGCGTCTTCGTGGTACAGGCGGTGCAGCAAGGTTTCGTTGCTTTCCGACCACTCTTGAGGCTTGAGTGTCTTGGCCAGGGCAACCACGTGCTGCCAGCTGTCTTCGCGCTCTTCGTCGTCGGGTTGGCGGTCACGTGGCAGTTGCTGCAGCAACAGGCCACGCGCCTTGCCGCCTTCGGCGTTTAGCCAGAAGCGGGTATTGAGCTGCTGCGATTGAACGAAGTAGTTGGTGAAGCACTCCGACAGGTCGGCGCCATCCAGGTCGACGGTGCCTTGGTAGCGCTGGCCTTTGACCGGATCGATGGTCAGGGTCAGGTGGCCGTCGGGCATCAATTGCTCAAGCGTGGAATCGGCCGGGATCTGCTCAGCTTCGTAGCGAGCCATACCGCGGATGTCACGGTCACCCGAGCATTCGACCATCAGCAACGGAATTGGGCCTTGAGAGCGCGCCTGCAGAATCAGCAGGCCGTCGAACTTGAGGGCGCCGACCAGCAAGGCAGTGGCGGCCATCAGTTCGCCCAGCAGGGTCTGCACGGGCTGAGGGTAAGGGTGACGCGCCAGCACCGCGGCATAGCTATCGTCGAGAGACACCCACTCGCCGCGCACATCGCGCTCGTCGAAGATGAAACGTTGGGTGAAATCTTTATCTGGCAAGTCGCTCATGGTTGTCTGGCTATCTGAAAATGATGACAAAATAATTACCGGTCACTTAAAACCGTCGCAGAGCGCTGAAAAAGCGCCTATTCCACACTGGAGATCGAAACAGTTTATGGACAATCAGCCACTGTTCCAAGCAAGGTGGTCATGGGGACCCTTGGCAGCCTGTACCTTGCTGCCCATTGCCCTACTGTGTTTCTGGTTATGGCCCTTTGGCCAGATTCTTTGCCTGACTTTCGACGAGTGGCTATTCCATAGCCTCAACGCCCCATTGGCCGAGAATACGGCCTGGCGCTACATCTGGACCGTCGGCAGCCTGCGCCCGTTCGACATCGTCGTCGGGCTGATCCTTCTGGCGTTGCTGATCCGTGGCAACTGGGTGTTCAAGGCCGCTCAGGTCCGCGAGGCCTTCTTCGGCTTTTTGGTCACGCTACTCCTGTTAGTGGTGATTCGCGCGCTGTTTTCCAAGTGGGTGGACGCGATGGGCTGGCAACACGACAGTCCATCAATGGTGTTTGATAACGTCGTGCACCTGAGCGACTACTACCCGAACCTGGAAAAAACCTGGGAACTGAAAGACCGTTCCAGCAAGAGTTTCCCTGGCGATCACGCATCGGTACTGTTGATCTGGGCGCTGTTCATGAGCCTGTTCAGCCGCCGGCTGGTGCAGTACTTGGTGATCTGGGCACTGGCGTTTGTGTTCATGATGCCGCGCCTGGTGGCCGGGGCGCACTGGGGGCAGGACGACTACATCGGTGGCCTGCTGATGGCGGTGCTTGCGCTGGGCTGGAGTTGCCACACGCCGTTGGCGGCCAAGGGCAGTGCTTTGCTGCTGCGCTGGACCGCACCATTGGTCGGGATTGCCAGGAAAATACCGTTGATCGGGCGGCTGGCGGTAGTCCGCTGAAGCGCTGAGGCCGCGCTACTCAAAGCTCCCATGGAGCTGGTGAATCTGCCGCCGCTGCTTCTTGTTAGGCCGGCCATCGGTGGTAACACCCATGGCCCCGGCCTTGCGCAGCTCGGCCGCCTGCTCACGCTGGCGCACGCTCTCTTCAGTCTCTTGATACAGGGCCTGCGCCTCAGGCGCACCACGGCGCACCACTGAGAGGGCTTTGACTACCACCGTGCGTTCGTCGAAGCCTGTGCGCAACACCAACTCGTCGCCCACCCGCGGCTCTTTGCTCGGTTTGCAGCGCTCGCCCCGGCAATGCACCTTACCGCTTTCGATCGCCGCCTTGGCCAGCGCACGCGTTTTGTAGAACCGCGCCGCCCACAGCCATTTGTCCAGGCGCACCTTGTCATCGTCGTCGGCTTTTTGTGCCATCTCGTAACCTCGCATGCTGTCGTTCATCGAACTGTACTACCGTAACTGACGGATGCAAAAAGTCCCCGCCGTGCTTACAGTTCACCACCTTATCCGCAGGGTGTGCTTCGTGAAGAAATTTGACCATCTGACAGTGATCGGCCTGCGCGAGTGGGTAGCCTTGCCGGACCTCGGCGTGGCGGGCCTGCGGGCCAAGATCGACACTGGCGCCAGCACCTCCAGCCTGCATGCAACCGAAGTCGAGCCCTTCGAGCGCAACGGCCAACCCTGGGTGCGCTTCACCGCTCATCTGGGTTCGGTGGTGCAGTTGCGCCACCGCCGCTGCGAAGCGCCGCTGGTGGCCATGAAAACCATCAAGAGCTCCAATGGCCATGCGCAGACCCGTTACGTGATACGCACTTCGCTGGCCTTGGGTGATGCCGTGTGGGAAATCGAGTTCACACTGGCCTGCCGCAAGAACATGCGCTATAGGCTGCTTCTTGGCTCCAAGGCATTGATCCAAGGCCAGTTGGTGGTCAACCCTGGTTTGAAATACGTACAAGACAAACCGGCCTATCCGGCCACTCTCCCCCCTGTCACAGGTGCTGCATGAAGATCGCTGTGCTGTCGCGCAATCCGCGTCTGTATTCCACCCGCCGTCTGGTTGAAGCCGGTACCCAGCGGGGCCACGAAATGGTGGTGATCGACACCTTGCGGGCCTATATGAACATCGCCAGCCACAAGCCACAGATCCACTACCGTGGCAGGCCGCTGGAAGGCTTCGATGCGGTGATTCCGCGCATTGGCGCTTCGGTCACCTTCTACGGCTGCGCAGTACTGCGCCAGTTCGAAATGATGGGGGTGTACCCGCTCAATGAATCGGTGGCCATCGCCCGCTCTCGGGACAAACTACGGTCGTTGCAATTGCTGTCACGCCGCGGCATCGGCCTGCCCATCACCGGTTTCGCCCACTCACCCGACGACATCCCGGACCTGATCCAGATGGTCAATGGCGCCCCGCTGGTGATCAAGGTGCTCGAAGGCACTCAAGGTATCGGCGTAGTGCTGTGCGAAACCACCAAGGCTGCCGAATCGGTGATTGAGGCCTTCATGGGGCTGAAACAGAACATCATGGTGCAGGAGTACATCAAGGAAGCCGGCGGGGCGGATATCCGCTGCTTCGTGGTAGGTGACAAGGTGATCGCCTCGATGAAGCGCCAGGCCAAGCCAGGGGAATTCCGCTCCAACCTGCATCGCGGCGGTGTAGCGAGCCTGATCAAGATCACCCCCGAAGAGCGCATGACCGCCATTCGGGCCGCCAAGGTGATGGGGCTGAGTGTGGCCGGTGTGGATATCCTGCGTTCGAATCACGGGCCGTTGGTGATGGAGGTGAATTCGTCACCGGGGCTGGAGGGCATCGAGGTGACCACTGGCAAGAACGTTGCCGGGATGATCATCGAGCACCTCGAGAAGAACGGCGGGCCGAATCAGACCCGCACCAAGGGCAAGGGCTGACACCGGCTTGTGTGGGCCTCTTCGCGGGGTCAGCCGCGAAGAGCCCAATGCACTTCAAACAGCATTGCGCGGCAGTAGCAGCCCTAATGGCAGCCGCACGCGCGCTTCGATCCCGCCACCGGAGCGGTTGCGCAGCTCGACATTGCCACCATGCTGCGCTGCGATCCGTTTGACGATAGCCAACCCCAGCCCGGTACCCTTGCCTCCTCTGGCACGATCACCACGAATGAACGGGTTGAAGATGGTTTCAAGCTCCGACTCTTCGATGCCGGTGCCCCGGTCCAGTACGCTGAGCACCACATAAGGCGCGCTCTCGTCCCCCGACACGTACGCCGCCACCTCAACGCCCTGGCCTGCATGATGCAGGGCATTGCCGATAAGATTGCCAAGCATGCGCTTGAGCGACACTCGCCGCAGCGGGAATGGCGGAATGGGCTCAAGGCACAGGCGCACGCGCTCGTGGGGCTGGTTGTAAGGCGCTACTACCTCGCGCACCAGATTGGCCAGGTCGACCTCTTCGAGCGGCTCGTCTCGCCCGTCGCGAATGAACGCGAGGAACTGGTCGAGAATTGCGTCCATGTCCTCAATGTCGCGCACCATGTCATCGCTCAATTCGCTGTCGCTGTTCAACAACGACAACGACAGGCGCAGGCGCGTAAGGGGCGTGCGCAGGTCATGGGAAACACCGGCAAGCATCAACTCACGCTCACGGCCGGCTTGCTCGACATCTTCGGCCATCTGGTTGAACGCGCGGTAAACCTCGGTCATTTCGCTAGGGGTATCGCTGATCGGCAAGCGCACACTGCGCCCCTGCCCGAGCTGGCGGGCGGCAAACACCAGGCGCTTCAGGGGTTGGTTGAGCTGGCGCACGAAGATCCAGGCCGAGGCGGTGGACAACAGGCCGATGGCCAGGAACCACCCCAGCACGTTCCAGATCTTCTGCCCCCGCAGCGGGTGCGGATACAGCGGCACTTTCAGCCAACCCGGGCCCAGGCTCGGTGCGTTCACCCACAGCGCAGGCGGCGCATGGATACGCAGGCGCACTTCGGTATCCTCACCCAGCTCGGCCTGCATCTGGCGCTGGTAGATTTCGCTGTAGGGCCAGTGCTGCTCGCCCTCCGGTACGCCGGAGCCGGTGACACGGATCAGGCCAGCGGCTTCGGCGATCTTGTCGCGGTTTTCTTCATCCGCTGCCCAATAGGCGCGCAAAGTCAGTGCCACACCGTGACTGTACTGCCGATCGACCAACACATCCTCGTTCATCAGCAGGTAGACCAGGGTCAGTGCCTTGGAGAACAGAACGACGATCAACACCAGCCACAGGGTGCGGGCAAAGAAGCTTTGCGGAAACCACAAAGGAGTTTTCATCGACGACGCTGCATCATTTGCCAGCGTTGCCGTCTGGTACGAACACGTAACCTACGCCCCACACCGTCTGGATGTAGCGTGGCTTGGACGGGTCTGGCTCGATCATGCGACGGAGACGGGATATCTGCACGTCGATGGAGCGCTCCAGGGCATCCCACTCGCGACCACGGGCCAGATTCATCAGCTTGTCGCGAGTCAGTGGCTCACGGGCATGCATCACCAAGGCCTTGAGCACGGCGAACTCGCCCGTGGTGAGCATGTGCACTTCGTCGCCACGCTTGAGCTCGCGGGTGGCCAGCGACAGCTCGTAGTCACCGAAGGTGACCGTCTCGTCCTCGCTACCCGGCGCACCCGGCACGCTCGGCGACTGACGGCGCAGCACGGCCTTGACCCGCGCCATCAGCTCGTCGGGGTTGAATGGCTTGCCCAGGTAATCGTCGGCACCCAGCTCCAGCCCCTTGATGCGGCTGAGTTCGTCACCCTTGGCCGTGAGCATGATGATCGGGATCTGGTTGTTCTGCTGACGCAAGCGCTTGCACGCGGATAGGCCGTCCTCGCCTGGCAACATCAGGTCGAGTACCACCAGATTGAACACCTCGCGCTGCAGCAGGCGGTCCATCTGTTCGGTGTTGGGCACTGCGCGGGCGCGGTAGCCCTTGCTGGTGAAGAAACGTTCCAAAAGGCTGCTGAGCCCAGGATCGTCGTCGACGATGAGAATCTTGTCACCTTCAGCGGTATTTGGCGTGCCGGTCATGAATAACTCCTCTGATATCGCCGCGCATTATGGCGTAGCCATTGCTGCACGTTGCGTGAGCATTGTTAGCAGATTTTTCCCCGGGCGCCAGTTCCGGCTGGCCGGGCGCCATCACCGCAAGCTGTTTGCGATGGGTATAATGCGCGGCTTTCATCCAGCGCCACAGGGCCAAAGGCCCACCGGCGACCCACGTTTTCACAAATGTCAGGTGGTTTTCATGGACAGCATCAACAGCCGTATCGCCGAGGAACTGGGCGTACGCCCCCAGCAGGTCGAGGCGGCCGTGGGCCTGTTGGACGAAGGCTCGACCGTGCCCTTCATCGCCCGTTACCGCAAGGAAGTGACCGGGAGCCTGGACGACACCCAGTTGCGCCATCTGGAAGAGCGCCTGCGCTACCTGCGCGAACTCGACGAGCGCCGCGCCAGCATCCTGTCCAGCATCGAGGAACAGGGCAAGCTCACCCCGGAACTTGCCCGCGAGATCAAGCTCGCCGACACCAAGACGCGTCTCGAAGACCTTTACCTGCCATACAAGCAAAAACGCCGCACCAAGGGTCAGATCGCCCTGGAAGCCGGCCTTGGTGAGCTGGCCGATGCTCTGTTCAACGACCCAACCCTGGCCCCGGAAAGCGAAGCCGCGCGCTTCGTCGATGCCGGCAAAGGCGTGGCCGACGTCAAGGCGGCTCTGGAGGGCGCCAAGTACATCTTGATGGAGCGCTTCGCCGAAGACGCCGCACTGCTCGACAAGCTGCGCAACTTCCTTAAGCAGGAAGCGGTGCTCAGCGCCCGCGTGGTGGCCGGCAAGGAAGAAGAAGGTGCCAAGTTCCGCGACTACTTCGCCCACGACGAGCTGCTGCGTACAGCGCCCTCGCACCGGGCGCTGGCCATATTCCGGGGCCGCAACGAAGGCGTGCTGAGTGCCTCGCTGAAGGTTGGCGAAGAACTGCCCGGCACCCTGCACCCGTGCGAACTGATGATCGGCAACCATGTCGGCATCGAAAACCGCAGCCGCCCTGCCGACAAATGGCTGGGCGAGGTGGTGCGCTGGACCTGGAAGGTCAAGCTCTATACCCACCTGGAAACCGACCTGTTCGGTGAACTGCGCGACAATGCCGAAAGTGAGGCGATCAACGTCTTCGCCCACAACCTGCACGACCTGCTGCTGGCGGCACCTGCAGGCCCACGCGCCACCCTGGGCTTCGACCCGGGCCTGCGCACCGGCTGCAAGATCGCCGTGGTCGACGCCACCGGCAAGCTGCTGGACCACACCACGGTCTACCCCCATGCGCCGAAAAACGACTGGGACCGCACCATCGCCATCATGGCCGCCTTGTGCGCCAAGCACTCGGTGGAGTTGATCGCCATCGGCAACGGCACCGCCAGCCGCGAGAGCGACAAGCTGGTGGCTGAGCTGGTGAAGAAGTACCCAGCACTGAAGATCACCAAGATCATGGTTTCCGAGGCCGGTGCTTCGGTGTACTCGGCATCGGAACTGGCAGCCCGCGAGTTCCCCGACTTGGACGTGTCGATCCGTGGCGCTGTGTCGATCGCCCGCCGCCTGCAGGACCCGCTGGCCGAGTTGGTGAAGATCGACCCGAAATCCATCGGCGTTGGCCAGTACCAGCACGACGTTTCGCAAATCAAGCTGGCCCGCGGCCTGGACGCGGTGGTCGAGGACTGCGTGAACGCCGTGGGCGTCGACGTCAACACCGCGTCGGTGGCGCTGCTGACCCGCATCTCTGGCCTGAACGCCACCCTGGCCCAGAACATCGTCGCTCACCGCGACGCCAATGGCCCATTCGCCACCCGTGCAGCGCTTAAAAAAGTCAGCCGCCTGGGTGAGAAAACCTTCGAACAGGCTGCCGGCTTCCTGCGTGTGATGAACGGCGACAACCCGCTCGACGCCTCTGCCGTGCACCCGGAGGCCTACCCGCTGGTGCAGCGCATCGCCGCAGGCACCGACCGTGACATTCGCTCGCTGATTGGCGACAGCAGCTTCCTCAAGCGCCTGGACCCCAAGCAGTTCACCGATGAAACCTTCGGCCTGCCCACCGTCACTGACATCTTGCAAGAGCTGGACAAACCCGGCCGCGACCCGCGCCCTGAGTTCAAGACGGCCACCTTCCAGGATGGCGTGGAAGACCTCAAGGACCTGGAGCCCGGCATGATCCTCGAAGGTGTGGTGACCAACGTTACAAACTTCGGGGCCTTCGTCGACATCGGCGTCCACCAGGACGGCCTGGTTCACATTTCGGCGCTGTCGGAGAAATTCGTCAAAGACCCACGCGAGGCGGTCAAGGCCGGCGACGTGGTCAAGGTCAAGGTCATGGAAGTGGACATCCCGCGCAAGCGCGTGGGCCTGTCCATGCGCATGAGCGACACGCCGGGCGAGAAGGTCGAATGCAACCGCGGCGGCAACCGTGGCAATGCTGGTAACCGTCAGCAGCAGGCGCCGCGCCAGCGTGAAACCACCGCAGCAGCCCCGGCCAACAACGCCATGGCCGCATTGTTCGCCAATGCCAAGCAGCTGAAGAAGAAGTGATGGATATCCCCAAGGAACTGCTCGAGAGCGCCTACAGCCAGCTGCTCGGCTGCCGGGTACAACGCCTGGACGCCGGGCTGGCAGAAGTGGGCCTGGCCCTTGAGCCGCACCTGCGCAATCGCGGCCAGAAGCTGCACGGCGGGGCGATCTTCAGCCTGGTGGACATCGCCATGGGCCTGGCGTGTTCGGCCAGCCACGGCTTCGACCAGCAAAGCGTGACCATCGAGTGCAAGATCAACTACCTGCGTGCCGTCAGTGACGGTGAGGTGCTGTGCACGGCCCGCGTGCTGCATGCCGGGCGCCGCACGCTGGTGGTCGACGCCGACGTAGTTCAAGGCGACAAACTGGTGGCAAAAGCGCAAGGAACCTTTGCGGTTCTCTAGCTCACCAAGTGGTATCTGCGGTATTTTTCGGCAGTGCGCTGGCACTGCCGGAGCCGCGTAAACCAGGCGACCACGCCAGTTCCTTTCCTCCTACCCTTGTAGACCGTCTTTGCTACCCCCATATTGGGGCCACTGACGCGTGAAGGAATACATCTTGAGCGACCTCCTCAACCGCCGCCTGAGCTTGCTCGGCGCCAATCTTCCCCTGCTCAAGCAGTGCCTGCACGGTATTGAGCGAGAATGCCTGCGCGTGACCCATGAAGGGCGGCTGGCCCAGACGCCCCACCCAGAGGCTTTGGGCTCGGCACTGACCAACGAACAGATCACCACCGATTATTCCGAGTCGCTGCTGGAGTTCATCACCCCAGCGATGGCCGACTCGGCCAAGGTGCTCGAAAGCCTCGAACAGACCCACCGCTTCGTCTACAGCAATCTTGGCGACGAACTCCTGTGGAGCCCGTCGATGCCCTGCACGCTGCCGGCCGAGGAAGACATCCCGATCGCCGAGTACGGCACGTCGAACATCGGCAAGCTCAAGCACGTCTACCGCAAGGGCCTGGCCCTGCGCTATGGCCGCACCATGCAGTGCATCGCCGGTATCCACTACAACTTCTCGCTGCCTGAGGCGCTGTGGCCACTGTTGCGCGATGCCGAAGGTGGTGAACAGAGCGACCGTGACTACCAGTCCTCAGCGTACATTGCGCTGATTCGCAATTTCCGCCGCTACAGCTGGCTGCTGATGTATCTGTTCGGCGCCTCACCGGCACTGGACAAAGGCTTTTTGCGTGGCCGCCCGCACCAGCTTGAAGAGCTGGATGCCGAAACCCTATATCTCCCCTACGCCACCAGCCTGCGCATGAGCGACCTGGGCTACCAGAGCAATGCCCAGGCGGGCCTTACGCCGTGCTACAACAACCTCGAGAGCTACACCGATAGCCTGCGCAAGGCAGTCGGCACGCCCTACCCGCCCTATGTCGAGGTCGGCACCCATGTGGATGGCGAGTGGGTGCAGTTGAACACCAACATCCTGCAGATCGAAAACGAGTACTACTCGAACATCCGCCCCAAGCGCGTGACCTACACCGGCGAGCGGCCGATCCAGGCTTTGACCTCGCGCGGCGTGCAGTACGTCGAAGTGCGCTGCCTGGATATCAACCCGTTCCTGCCGGTGGGCATCGACCTTACAGAAGCACGCTTCCTCGATGCATTCCTGCTGTTCTGCGCGCTGGAAGAGAGCCCGCAACTGGACAACAGCGAGTGCGGCCAGTGCTCCAGCAACTTCCTGACCGTGAACAAGGAAGGCCGTCGCCCAGGCCTTGAACTGCTGCGCGATGGCCAGCCCATCGGGCTGCGTGAGTGGGCCAGCGAACTGATCGAACGCATCGGCCAGTTCGCCGCGCTGCTCGACCAGGCGCAAGGCGGTGACGAACATGCCAAAGCGTTGGCTGAACAACAGGCCAAGGTCGATGATGCAGCCCTGACCCCATCTGCCCAGGTGCTGGCCCGCATGACCGAACATGACGAAACCTTCGTCCAGTTCTCCCTGCGCCAGAGCCGCCTGCATGCCGAAACGTTGCGCGAGCAACCACTGCATGTGGAGCAACAGCAGGCGTTCGAGACGCTGGCGCGTGAGTCGCTGGCCCGGCAGTCGGAGCTTGAGCAAGAGGAGGTCGGCGACTTCGACCTGTTCGTCGGCGCTTACCAGGCCAGCATCCTGGCGATCAGCAACTGATGAATCGGCCCGCCACTTCGCGCAAGCCCCGCGCCAGCAGCCAGGCGAGGATCGACGCGATCCTGGCGGCCGCCCGCGCGCTGCTGGCCGAGCACGGAGTGACCGGGCTTTCGATCTACAGTGTGGCAGAGCACGCACAGATTCCGCCGTCTTCGGTGTACCACTTCTTCGCCAGCGTGCCGGCCCTGCTGGAGGCGCTGACTGCCGATGTGCACAGGGCTTTTCGCGAGGCGCTGAGCGCACCGATCGACAGCAGCGCATTCGCCACCTGGCACGAGCTGTCACGGCTGGTCGAGCAGCGCATGCTCGACATCTACAAGGAGGATGCCGCAGCGCGCCAGTTGATTCTGGCTCAGCATGGGCTAAGTGAAGTGGTGCAGGCCGACCGGCTGCACGATATGGAGCTGGGCAGCCTGATGCACAACCTGTTCGACCGGCATTTCCACTTGCCGAAGATTCCGGCAGATGTGGATGTGTTCACCTTGGCGATGGAACTGAGTGATCGGGTTTATGCCCGCTCGGTGCAGTTACACGAGACGATCACCCCGCGCATGGCTGAGGAAGGCAAGCGGGTGTTCGAGGCCTATCTTGGGCTTTATCTGCCGCCTTTTCTGGCCAAACGTGCACCCTGAAGACTAGGGCCGCGTCGCGGCCCTGGATGCCCGCCTCACAGCTTGGCGATGGAGACTTCGGTCGACTTCACGAACGCGATCACTTCACTGCCCACCTGCAGCTCCAGTTCCTTCACCGAGCGGGTGGTGATGACCGAAGTGACGATGCCCGAGGCAGTCTGCACGTCGATTTCCGACAGTACCGGGCCTTCGAGGATTTCTTTCACGGTGCCTTTGAACTGGTTGCGAACGTTGATGGCTTTGATGGTCATGGCTTGATTCCTTCTCTTTGGCTTCTTGGGTTCAGTGTGCCCAACGCAGTTGCGTGGGCAATGGGGCTACAGGATCGGGCTCGGGCGCACTGCCCGGGGCCGACAGAACACGGTCAAGTACTTCGCTTTCAAGCGCAGCCAGGCGGTGCGAACCACGCGCCCTGGGCCTGGCCAGATCGACAGTGAGGTCCAGGCCGACTTCACCCTCTTCGATCAGAATCACCCGGTCGGCGACGGCGACGCCCTCATTGACGTCGTGGGTCACCAACAGCACGGTGAAGCCATGCTGGCGCCACAGGCGTTCGATCAGTTGCTGCATTTCGATGCGCGTCAGTGCATCCAGCGCGCCCAACGGCTCATCCAGCAGCAGCAGGCGCGGCTGGTGGATAAGGGCTCGGGCCAAAGCCACGCGCTGTTTTTGCCCACCGGACAACGCAGCGGGCCATTCATTGGCGCGGTCAGCCAGGCCAACGGCCTCCAACGCATCCAGCGCACGCTGCCGCCAGCCGCCATGCAAACCCAGGCCAACGTTGTCGATCACCTTCTTCCACGGCAACAGCCGCGCGTCCTGGAACATCAGGCGAGTTTCCTCACGAGCCTGGCTCAGCGGGGCGGCGCCAGCCAGCAGCTCACCGTCAGTCGGTTGGTCGAGCCCGGCCAGCAGCCGCAACAAGGTGCTCTTGCCGCAACCACTGCGCCCGACGATGGCAACGAACTGCCCTGCGGGTATGTGCAGGTCGATACCTTTCAAAACCTCGCGCTGGCCGAAGGCTTTGCGCAAGCCCTTGGCGGCCAACGGGATGCCACGCAGCAGGCGTGGCGGCTGTTCTTTGAGCACCGTCATGCGCCCTCCTTCTTCGCCACTTGGTAGGCCGGGTGCCAGCGCAACCACACGCGCTCCAAGCCGCGTGCGGCGAGGTCGGCTAGCTTGCCCAGCACCGCGTACAGGACGATGGCCAGCACCACTACATCGGTCTGCAGGAATTCGCGGGCATTCATCGCCAGGTAACCGATGCCAGCATTGGCCGAAATGGTCTCGGCAACGATCAGCGTCAGCCACATGAAGCCCAGCGCAAAGCGTACCCCCACCAGGATCGAGGGCAGCGCCCCAGGCAGGATCACCTGGCGGAACAGGCCAAAACCTGACAGGCCATAGCTGCGGGCCATTTCCACCAAGGCCGGGTCGACGTTGCGGATGCCGTGATAGGTGTTCAGGTAAATCGGAAACAACGTGCCCAGCGCGACCAGAAAAATCTTCGCCGACTCATCGATCCCGAACCACAGGATCACCAGCGGGATGAGCGCCAGGTGTGGCACGTTGCGGATCATCTGTACCGAGCTATCGAGCAGGCGTTCGCCCCAGTTCGAAAGGCCAGTGATAAAGCCCAGCACCAGGCCGATGCTGCCGCCGATCACGAAGCCCAGCCCAGCACGCCAGCCGCTGATGGCCAGGTGCGTCCAGATTTCCCCGCTGCGCACCAACTCAACGCCAGCGCTGACCACCGCACTGGGCGCTGGCAGAATGCGGGTCGACAGCCAGCCGGCGCTGACTGCCAATTGCCAGGCCGCCAGCAGCAGCACTGGCAGCGCCCACGGCGCCAGGCGCTGGCTAAGGGTGGTTGTAGTTGCACGACTCATGGCCCGGCCCTCAGCTCTGCGCAACCGATTTGGGCAAGATGTCGTTGGCCACCATCTCGCCGAACGGGCTCACATAGCCGCCGCTTTTCGGCTGCTCCGGGCGCTGCACGTCAAGATGCGGGAACAGCAACTCGGCAACCCGGTAAGACTCCTCCAGGTGCGGGTAGCCAGAGAAGATGAAGGTATCTATGCCCAATTCGGCATACTCCTTGACCCGCGCCGCTACCGTGGGGCCGTCACCGACCAGAGCGGTGCCAGCACCGCCGCGCACCAGACCGACGCCGGCCCAGAGGTTGGGGCTGACTTCGAGCTTGTCGCGGTTGCCGTTGTGCAGGGCGGCCATGCGCTGTTGACCCACGGAGTCGAAACGCGCCAGGGAAGCCTGGGCGCGAGCGATGGTGTCATCGTCCAGGTGCGAGATCAGTTTGTCGGCGGCAGCCCAGGCTTCTTGGTTGGTTTCCCGCACGATGACGTGCAGGCGGATGCCGAAGCGCACTTGGCGGCCTTGAGCGGCGGCCTTTTCACGCACTGCAGCGATCTTCTCGGCCACGGCCGATGGCGGCTCGCCCCAGGTCAGGTACAGCTCGACCTGCTCGGCTGCCAGGTCCTGAGCGGCCTCGGAGGATCCACCGAAATACAGCGGCGGGCGCGGTTGCTGGACTGGCGGATAGAGCAGCTTGGCGCCCTTGACCTGAATGTGCTTGCCCTCGTAGTCTACAACTTCGCCTTCCAGCACCTTGCGCCAGATGCGGGTGAATTCGACCGAGGCCTCATAGCGCTCCTGGTGATTGAGGTGCAGACCGTCGCCGGCCAACTCGTCCGGGTCCCCCCCGGTCACCAGGTTGAACAACGCGCGGCCGTTGGACAGCCGGTCGAGCGTGGCAGCCTGGCGAGCCGCCACGGTCGGCGAGATGATGCCGGGGCGTAAGGCCACCAGAAACTTCAGGCGCTGGGTCACCGGTATCAGCGACGCAGCCACCAGCCAGGAATCCTCGCAGGAGCGCCCGGTGGGGATCAGCACGCCACCAAAACCCAGGCGGTCTGCGGCCTGGGCAATTTGTTGCAGATAACCATGATCGACCGCGCGAGCGCCGTCGGAAGTGCCCAGGTACTTGCCGTCACCGTGGGTGGGGAGGAACCAGAAAATGTTAAGGCTCATTGGAGTTGTCTCCTCAGGGTGGCTCGAGCCGAGGCGGCGCCCCGGCGCAGGCAAATCGTTCAAGGCGCAGCAGCGACCTTGGCCGGGGGTGTCCAGATCACGTCCTTGATGCTCAAGGGCTTGGGAATCAGCTTGAGCACCTGGAAGGTGTCGGCAATCTTCTGTTGCGCGGCGACAACCTGCGGGGTGAGCGGCTGGGCACCGTAACCTTGGCGTTTCACCGAGGTCAGGGTGATGTCGGCAGGCAGGCCCAGCAGTGGGGCGACCTGCTCGGTGACCTCTTGCGGGTTGGCCTGGGACCACTGGCCGACAGCGCGCACTTCGTCGATCAGGGCGCTGATTACCGCCGGGTGCTGGGTGGCGTAGCTGCGCGTTGCCAGATAGAACTGATGGTTATCCACCAGGCCTTGACCATCACGCAGCGTGCGGGCCTGTAGCTGTTGCTCGGCGGCAGCTTGGTACGGGTCCCAGATCACCCAGGCATCGACACTGCCACGCTCGAAGGCGGCGCGGGCGTCGGCGGGGGGCAGGTAGACCGGTTGAATGTCGCTGTACTTGAGGCCGGCGTCTTCCAGGGCGCGGACCAACAGGTAGTGCACGTTCGAGCCCTTGTTGAGGGCGACTTTCTTGCCTTTGAGGTCCTTCACCGACTGTACCGACGAGCCTTTGGGCACGAGAATGGCCTCGCTGTGCGGCGCAGGTGGCTCATAGGCCACATACAGCAGGTCGGCACCAGCGGCCTGAGCGAACACCGGCGGGGTCTCACCGGTGACACCGAAGTCGATCGAGCCGACGTTCAACCCCTCGAGCAACTGCGGCCCGCCGGGGAACTCAGTCCATTGCACCTGCACGCCTTGAGCGGCCAGGCGCTTCTCAAGCGTACCCTTGGCCTTGAGTAGCACCAGGGTTCCGTATTTCTGATAACCGATACGCAGGCTTTCTGCGTGAGCTTGGGTGATGGCGCCGAAGGACACAGCCGCCGCAAACAGGGCGACCAGACCACGACGCAAGAAGACAGTGCGCATGGCGCTCTCCTGTGCGATAGGGTTCGGGTTGCACCTGCTTGCCTCGTTGACGGGCGAGTAAGGTGGTGAAGCTATGGGGTGACAGTACCAGCCTGCTTATATATCTAGAAATCATATTTTTTCATTTGTTTATTCCATTTTATGATCTTGGACATGAGGGCTTTATTGCGGCGAAAGCCGCCCTTACCAGGTCTTCTTGCAACCCACGCAGCATCGGTCGGGAGCGGGTCTATCCGCGAACAACCCCATCACTTTTACCCAGGCATAAAAAAGGGCCGTCGAAACGGCCCGAAAATCCCTGCTATGGCTAAGAGCACTGCAACGAGGATTTGGTCAGCGATTAGGTTGCGGAGTCAGCCGCAGATAAGGCTTCACAGCCCGGTAACCTTTCGGGAAGCGCTGCTTGATTTCTTCCTCATCTTTTAGAGAAGGCACAATCACCACATCGTCGCCGTCCTGCCAGTTCCCTGGTGTGGCAACCTTGTGGTTGTCGGTGAGCTGTAGCGAGTCGATCACCCGCAGGATCTCGTTGAAGTTGCGCCCGGTACTGGCCGGATAGGTGATGGTCAGGCGTACCTTCTTGTTCGGGTCGATGACGAACAGCGAGCGCACCGTCAAAGTGTCGCTGGCATTGGGGTGAATCAGGTCATACAGGTCCGAAACCTTGCGGTCGGCGTCGGCAATGATCGGGAAGTTGACTACGGTATTCTGGGTTTCGTTGATATCCGCGATCCACTTATGGTGTGAGTCGACCGGGTCAACCGACAGGGCGATGGCTTTTACACCGCGCTTGGCGAACTCATCCTTGAGCTTGGCGGTCAGGCCCAGCTCGGTGGTGCACACTGGAGTGAAATCCGCCGGGTGGGAGAACAGCACACCCCAGCTGCT
>NZ_JBJJLN010000067.1:0-18446 GCF_046230725.1 Pseudomonas sp. KCJK9000
TACTGGCCCGAAACAAACGTAGGAGCGAGCGCAGCTCGCGATGCGCCGCGCGGGCGGCGCTCGATCTGCGCCTCACCGAAGAGCTCACGCCGAGCCTCTAGCCTCAAGGGAACAGCATTACACCTTGTGCGGGACTTCTTTTTGGCTGGCGTTCATGAAAATTGTTTCATGGCCAGTTTATTTACTTAGCCTGCTAACAAACTCTATAAAGGGGGTGTGCGACACAGCGTCGCAGCCAACTAAAGCAGTGGAGTTTACCGATGACAGTCCAAGTAACCGAACGTGACGAATCGAAAATGTCCCACGAAGGCCTGGCCGCTGGTGTGCGGATCTGGGATGTGCACCAGCAGGGCCAATTGGTCGGCATGTTCCACGACGAACAGCAAGCCCACCAGTACCGTGCCGAGCTCGAAGACCTGGAAAAACAGCGCACGACGCAATAAACCGCTTCTCGATAGCAAACCGGCCTAAGCGGTAACGCCAGCCAGTGAAGCCGATTGGGGCTGTTTCGCAGCCCGGCGTAACTGAACCCGTTCTTACAGTTGATGCGCTCGAAATTTAGCCGGCGCATTACCTGCAAGAGCGGGTTTACCCACAATGGGCTGCAATGCAGCCCAAATGGATGAGCAGCAAAATTAAACTGACAGGCCTTGGCCAGAGCGGGTTTTCGCGGTCACCACATCAGATCATCAGGGATCTTGTAGGCCGCATACGGATCATCCTCGTCCGCTTCCTCCACGTGGGTATTGAGCAGCAGGATGCGGTTAGGGTCACGCTCCTGAATCTTCACTGCCGCCTCACGGGGAATCACCTCATAGCTACCGCCGTGCGACACGATGGCCAACGCGCCATTGCTCAGCTTTGTGCGCATCAAGGCATTGACTGCAATGCGCTTGACCTTCTTGTCGTCGACGAAGTTGTAGTAGTCCTCGGTGGTCAACTTGGGCAGGCGCGTAGCTTCGATCAACTGTTTGATCTGCGCCGCCCGGGCCTTCTGCTCGGCCTTTTCCTGCTGCTGGCGGTTGAGCTCCTGGTCGCGCTTGGCTTTTTCGGCCATCGCCTCCTTGGCCATGCGCTGCTGGCTGTCATCGACTTCGACCTGGCCCTTGTGCTCCAGGCGCTTCTGTTTCTTCTGGGCTTTGTTGGTCTGCGAGACCTGTTTCTGGTTGACCAGACCGGCTTTGAGCAATTGGTCGCGAAGGGAAAGGCTCATGAATGTTCACTCACTTATGCAACAGCTCAGCCGCAGCTGGGCAGGTTCTTTTCCTGACGCTTGGCCTCGCCCCATAGGGCGTCCAGCTCGTCAAGGTTACAAGTTTCTATGGGGCGGCCACTGTCGCGCAATGCCTGTTCGATGAAGCGGAAACGCCGCTCGAACTTGCGGTTGGCCCGGCGCAGGGCATTTTCAGGGTCTTGCTTGAGGTGGCGAGCCAGGTTCACGGCGGCGAACAACAAGTCGCCGACTTCATCCTCAAGCGCGTCAGCGTCATTGTCGGCCATGGCCTGCAATACCTCGTCCAGCTCCTCACGGACCTTGTCCAGCACCGGCAACGCCGCTGGCCAGTCGAAGCCTACGGTGGCCGCACGCTTCTGCAGTTTGGCGGCGCGTGACAGGGCAGGCAATGCCGCTGGTATATCGTCGAGCAAAGACAGTTGTTCGGGTGTGCTCTTTTCGGCGCGTTCTTCGGCCTTGATCTGCTCCCAGCGCGACTTGACCTGAGCTTCGTTCAGACTGGGGGTATCCAGCGGCGCATACAGCTCGCCTGTGGGGAATACGTGAGGATGACGACGGATCAGCTTGCGGGTGATGCTGTCGACCACACCGTCGAACTCGAAGCGCCCTTCTTCTCGTGCCAGTTGGCTGTAGTAGACCACCTGAAACAACAGGTCGCCCAACTCACCCTGCAGGTGCTCGAAATCGCCACGCTCGATGGTGTCGGCGACTTCGTACGCCTCCTCGAGGGTGTAGGGGACGATGCTCGCATAGTTCTGCTTGAGGTCCCAAGGGCACCCATACTGCGG
Organism: Pseudomonas sp. KCJK9000; assembly: GCF_046230725.1. NCBI lineage: Bacteria > Pseudomonadati > Pseudomonadota > Gammaproteobacteria > Pseudomonadales > Pseudomonadaceae > Pseudomonas > Pseudomonas sp. KCJK9000. The sequence continues at coordinate 2,023 of NZ_JBJJLN010000067.1, forward strand.
GTCGCGCAGACGGGCCATGAGGTGCAGCAGGTCTTGGAGGGTGTAGGTCATTTAAGCAGGTCCTTCGGTGGTGCCTTGTTCACGGGTGAACCCGGTCCTGCAGGGATTTGTGCAGCGTGAAAATATGCACTGTACCTGAAGGAGCGGGTTTACCCGCGAAAATGGCCACGCGCGCTCAAGGGGTACGGTTACGCCGCGTCTCGATGATATTCGGCAACTGCGATATCCGCCCCAGCAGGCGCCCCAGCGCGTCCAGGCCCGGAATCTCGATGGTCAGCGACATCAGCGCGGTGTTGTCTTCCTTGTTCGAACGGGTGTTGACCGCCAGTACGTTGATTTTCTCGTTCAGCAGCACTTGCGATACGTCGCGCAGCAACCCCGGGCGGTCATAGGCGCGGATCACGATGTCGACCGGGTAGGTCTGAACCGGGATCGGGCCCCAGCTAACCTGGATCATTCGCTCTGGCTCGCGCCCTGCAAGCTGTAGCGCCGAGGCGCAGTCCTGGCGGTGGATGCTGACGCCGCGGCCCTGGGTGATATAGCCGACAATGGCGTCGCCCGGCAGCGGCTGGCAGCAGCCGGCCATCTGCGTGAGCAGGTTGCCGACACCCTGGATCTGGATATCGCCACGCTTGCCGGTGCGCGGCCCCGTAGGCTTGCGCGGCACCAATTCGATCTGCTCGATCCGCTCGGGCTCGAGCAACTGCTGGGCGGCATTGACCAAATGCGCCAGGCGCAGGTCGCCGGCACCGAGCGAGGCGAACATGTCCTCGGCCGTCTTGACATTGGTCTTCTCGGCGAGCCGTTCGAAGTCCACCTGTGGCAAGCCCAGGCGGCTGAGTTCGCGCTCAAGCAAGGTTTTGCCGGCAGCGACGTTCTGGTCACGCGCCTGCAGTTTGAACCAGTGAACGATCTTGGCTCGGGCCCGTGAAGTGGTGACGTAGCCCAGGTTGGAGTTCAGCCAGTCACGGCTTGGGTTACCGTGCTTGCTGGTGATGATCTCCACCTGCTCGCCGGTCTGCAGGGTGTAGTTGAGCGGCACGATGCGCCCGTTGATCTTGGCGCCCCGGCAGTTATGACCGATCTCGGTGTGCACGCGGTAGGCGAAGTCCAGCGGCGTGGCACCTTTGGGCAGGTCGATGGCATGGCCGTCGGGGGTGAATACATAGACCCGATCGGGTTCGATATCGACACGCAGCTGTTCGGCCAGGCCGCCGATATCGCCCAACTCTTCATGCCACTCGAGTACCTGGCGCAGCCAGGAAATCTTCTCTTCGTAATGGTTCGAGCTTGGCTTGACGTCGGTGCCCTTGTAGCGCCAATGGGCGCAAACGCCAAGTTCGGCCTCTTCGTGCATGCCGTGGGTGCGGATCTGCACTTCCAGCACCTTGCCCTCCGGGCCGATCACCGCCGTGTGCAGCGAGCGGTAGCCGTTTTCCTTGGGGTTGGCGATGTAGTCGTCGAACTCTTTGGGGATGTGCCGCCACAGGGTGTGCACGATACCGAGCGCGGTATAGCAGTCACGCACCTCCGGCACCAGTACCCGCACCGCACGCACGTCGTAGATCTGGCTGAACTCCAGGCCTTTGCGCTGCATCTTGCGCCAGATCGAGTAGATGTGTTTTGCCCGGCCGCTGATATCGGCCTTGACCCCGGTGGCCAACAGTTCGTTCTGCAGCTGGTTCATCACATCGCTGATGAACCGCTCACGGTCCAGGCGGCGCTCATGCAGTAGCTTGGCGATCTGCTTGTACTGGTCAGGCTCCAGGTAGCGGAAAGACAGGTCTTCCAGCTCCCATTTGATGTGGCCGATACCCAACCGGTGTGCCAGCGGCGCATAGATGTCGAATACCTCGCGCGCCACGCGCAGGCGTTTTTCGTCATCGGCGGATTTCACCGCGCGGATCGCGCACGTGCGTTCGGCCAGCTTGATCAGGGCCACCCGCACGTCATCGACCATTGCCACGAGCATCTTACGCAGGTTCTCGACCTGCGCCTGGGAACCAAGTACCAGCGACTGACGTGGGCTGAGGCTGGCACTGATGGCCGCCATGCGCAGCACGCCGTCGATCAGCTTGGACACTACCGGGCCGAAACGCTGGCCAACCTCGGCCAGGGTCACCTTGCCTTCGCGTACCGAGCGGTAGATCACCGCCGCGACCAACGAGTCCTGATCGAGCTTCAGGTCGGCGAGGATTTCGGCAATTTCCAGGCCAGCCTGAAAACTGGACGTACCATCGGCCCACGAATGCTTTGCCGGGTTACCCTTTTTTTCGATTTCCTGGGCGAACTCGCAGGCCTCTTTCAACGCCACGCGATCCAGAGCCGAATCGACGCTCACCACATGGTCCAGCCATGCATCGAGATTGATACTGCCGTCCGTATTGACCGGCTGGTGCACTCTCACCTGTACCATCTTTGTTATACCTTTCCATACAGCGCACCACACGGGTGCGCTGGCTATCACCGTACAGCTTCACTTCCGTGGAAACCGCACCAAGGGGCCAGTTTGCTAGCCCGCTTCGAATAACGCCATGGCTTCGACATGTGCCGTCTGAGGAAACATGTCGAGAATCCCGGCCCTTTTTAACCGGTACCCCTGGCCGACCAGCACCTGGGCGTCTCGCGCCAGTGTGGCCGGGTTGCACGATACGTACACCAAGCGCTTGGCGTTGAGACGGGCGATGCCTTGCACCACCTCGTATGCACCGTCGCGCGGTGGATCCAAGAGTACCGCAGAAAAGCCCTCGGCGGCCCATTCGGCGCCTGCCAAAGGCTGCGATAAATCGGCCTGAAAAAACGCGGCGTTATGCACATCGTTGTTTCGGGCATTGGCTGCGGCCCTATCGACCATGGCCTGTACACCTTCAACCGCCACCACCTCCCGGGCCTGGCGCGCCAGCGGCAGCGCGAAGTTGCCCAGCCCGCAGAACAGGTCCAGCACCCGCTCGTGCGCCTGGGGCGCGAGCCAGGCCAAGGCCTGCTCGATCATCGCGGTGTTGACCTGGGCGTTGACCTGAACGAAGTCCCCGGGGCGCCATGCCAGCTCAAGCTGCCAAGGCGACAAGGCAAAGCCCAGCGTCGCAGCGCCATCGCAAGGTTGCGGCTCCCCTTCACCCTGCAGCCAAAGCTGGGCCTTGGCTTGGTCGCAAAATGCCTGCAGGCGCAGCAGATCGTCTTCCGGCAGCGGTGCCACATGGCGCACCAGCACAGCTTCGGCAGTCCCACTGAACAGCTCCACATGGCCGATGGCCTGCGGCTTGCTCAGCGAACGCAGCACGGTCGGCAAATGCCGGAGAATAGACTGCAAAGGCTGTACCAGCACGGCGCAGTCATTAATGGAGACAATTTCCTGACTGGCCTCGGCGCGGAATCCAACGTCCAGGTGCTTGGCCTTGGCGTCCCAGCGCACGGCCACACGTGCCCGGCGCCGATAGCCGAATTCCGGCCCACTCAGCGGCGCGGCCCAGGCTTCGGGCTGCACACCAGCCACACGTTGCAACTGCTCTGCCAAAGTCCGCTGCTTGAGCGCCAACTGGGCGTCGTGGGGCAGGTGTTGCAGGTTACAGCCGCCACATTGCTGATAATGGCGGCATGGAGCCTGACGGCGCTCGGGGCTGGCCTGCAGCACACGCTCAAGGCGCGCCTCGACCACCTTGCCGCGGGCATTGAGCACGCGCGCTTCGACCGCTTCACCTGCCAGGGCGCCACTGACGAACCAGGTGCGCCCTTCCACGAAGGCGATGCCGCGGCCGTCACCGGCCAGGCGCTCGATATCCAGGCGCTGCTTCTTGCCCACGGGGACCTGAGGCGTGCGGCTGCCGCCAGCTGGTTGAAAGCGCAGGCCGCTATTGCTTTTTTTCTTAGACATTTAGCTTGGGTCGAACAGGCCGGTGGACAGGTAACGGTCGCCGCGATCACAGATGATCGCGACCATCACGGCGTTTTCCACCTCGCGGGACAGGCGCAGCATGGCGGCTACCGCACCACCTGAGGACACGCCACAGAAAATGCCCTCTTCGCGCGCCAGGCGGCGGGTTGTGTCTTCGGCCTCCTGCTGCGACATGTCCATAACCCGGTCGACACGGGTGGCATCGAAAATCTTCGGCAGGTACTCCTCGGGCCAACGGCGGATACCGGGGATGGCCGAGCCTTCCATCGGCTGCAGGCCGACGATCTGCACGTTGGGGTTCTGTTCTTTGAGGTACTGCGAGCAGCCCATGATGGTGCCAGTGGTGCCCATCGAGCTGATGAAATGGGTGACGCTGCCATGAGTCTGCTGCCAGATCTCCGGGCCGGTGCTGTTGTAGTGGGCGATGGGGTTGTCACCATTGGCGAACTGGTCAAGAACCAAACCGCGGCCCTCGGCCTGCAGCCTCTCGGCCAGATCGCGAGCACCCTCCATGCCCTCTTCCTTGGTCACCAGAATCAGCTCGGCGCCGTAGGCGGTCATCGCCGCCTTGCGTTCAGCGGTGGAGTTGTCAGGCATGATCAGGATCATCTTGTAACCCTTGATCGCCGCGGCCATCGCCAGAGCGATGCCGGTGTTGCCAGAGGTGGCTTCGATCAGGGTGTCGCCTGGCTTGATCTGGCCGCGCAGTTCGGCGCGGGTGATCATCGACAGCGCCGGGCGGTCCTTGACCGAGCCGGCAGGATTGTTACCTTCAAGCTTGAGCAGAAGGGTATTGCTGGTTTGCCCAGCGATGCGCTGCAGGCGAACCAGAGGCGTATTGCCGACGCAATCGGCGATGGTTGGGTACTGCAAGGTCATGGTGTATTTCACAATCCGGACGGCAGGGGCGCCTATCATACCGGCAAACCCTTCCCGGCCATATCACGCAATCTGCGGTGACTATAGCCAACCGCTATAAGCGGCCAAATCCCTGTGCGCCCGCAGCGCTGATGCCCTTATCAACCACCCCTGCTCCCCTCAGGCTAGCGGGTTGACCGGCAGCCGCATGCACAAGCGCAAGCCTTGGATCGCATTCTCTGCCCAAAGCGTGCCGCCCTGACGCTGGATGGCACTGCGGGCAATGCTCAGGCCCAGGCCAAAACCGCCATCCCCGGGTCGTGAGCCTTCGAGCCGGGAGAACGGTGCGAAGATCCGCTCCAGATCTACATCGGCGACACCTGCGCCCTCGTCCTGCAGCCATAAACGCCAGTAGCCGCCCTCACGCTGGCCGCCCAGGCGCACCACACCGTTGTCAGGCGAATGACGAATGGCGTTGCGCAACAGGTTCTCCAACGCCTGGGCCAAGTAGTTAAGGTTGCCTTGTACCCAACAATCAGCTGGCAAGTCGCAGCGCAGGCGTTCAGGGGCCCAACCGCTTTCGTAGCAAGCATTCTCTGCCAGCAGGTCCCATAGCGCTTGTACCTGGATAGGTTCAAGGTTCATCGGTGTCCGCTCGGCATCCTGCCAGGCCAATTGCAGTGTGTCCTCCACCAACTGCTGCATGCAGCCCACCTCGCGCACCAGGCGTTCACGCAGGCGCACCAGGTCGGTCTCGCCGTCGCAAGCCACTCGCAAGCGGCTCAGTGGCGTGCGCATTTCATGGGACAGATCACGCAGCAGCTGTTGCTGCATGGCCACGGTATCCTGCAGTCGCTCGGCCATCTGGTCGAAAGCGCGCGCCAGCTCCCCCAGTTCGTCATGCCGGGCGATCAGGCGCGAGTCCAGGCGGGCGTTGAGTTGATCGGCGCGCCAAGCAGAGGCCTGCTCGCGCAACTGGTTGAGGGGCACGATCAACATCCGGTAAAGCCCCACGCACAGCAGCAAGGTAAACACACCGGGGATGATGCCGTTGGTGACGATCTGCCAGGCCAGGCGGTACTGGCCGGGGTTGAGCCGGGTGGGCAGCTCCATCACCAGCATGCCTTGCTGCGGCGCGCCGGGAAACGGTATGCGCAACCACGGCTGCTCAGTGCTGCGCCGGCTCATGGGCCAGTCGACGCCACGCAAGCGGGTCAGCCGCTGCATCACCTCGGGCCCTGGGGCTGCGCTGTTGAGCGGTTTGAGGTTGAGGTCGAGCACGCCGATCCAGCCGTGCTCACGCTGATGCATTGCACTGACCCATCGGTCCAGGCCTTCGCGCCCACCGCCGCGCCACGCCTGCTCAGCCTCGCTGGCATAGCCGCGCAGCACCTGGCGGGCCGGTTCGTCGAGAAATGCGTTGCGGGTTTCCATATGCCGGCCCCAGCTGTAGCTAAGGCCGATCATCAACAGGCAGAAGCCCACCAGCAAAATGGCCAGCCTCCAGAACAACGAATGGCGATCGAGCATCTTCAGTCCGCCTCGCCGGCGCTCAGTACGTAGCCTTTGCCCCATACCGTGCGGACCTGCCGCTCGTGGTAACCGATGCCCTTGAGCTTGCGGCGTATCTGGCTGACATGCATGTCCAGGCTGCGGTCATGACGCGAATAGCCGCGCTGTAGCACGTGCTGATAAAGAAAGGGCTTGCTGAGCACTTCATCGCGATTGCGGTAAAGCATATCGAACAGGCGATATTCGCTAGGGGTCATGCCAGCCGGCTGCCCTGCCAGGCTGACGTCACTCAGGAATTCGTCGAACTGCAACGTGCCATCGACGGCTTGCAAAGGCGGCTGATGCCGGCGCTCGAGGGCAACCCGGCGCAGGATCGCCTCGATTCGCACCTGCAGTTCGGCCATGCTGAAGGGCTTGGGCAGGTAGTCGTCGGCACCGCGCTGGAACCCGCTGATACGATCCGCCTCGGCACCCAGCGCCGACATGAGGATCACCGGGGTGGCATGGCTATGGCGCAACCGGGCAAGGGCATCCAGGCCATTGAGGCCTGGCAGCAGGATGTCCATCAACACCACGTCGAAGGACTGCCGCTTTACCGCTTCCAGCCCTTCGAGCCCATCGCGGCACCAAGTGACCTGAAAGCCACCTCGCTGTAACGCGTCGTGCAGGTACCCCCCCAGCACCGGATCGTCTTCGATGGCGAGGATGCGGGAAACGCAATTAGTTACAGGATTCATTAGCAACTGCCATAAATTCTCAATTGCTGGATTATTGTGTATGCCTACTTGCCAGGCAACTGCCCAGCGACAAACGCCTTGGCCAAGCAATGAAAAGACATGGAAAAGGTGCATTAGGGCAGCCAGCGGAGTAACTTTCCGCTTTGTCCCGTCGCAGCGACGACGGCGCAGGCACATCACAGGAGGCGACTGTGCTCGATCGTTTGGGAATCAGAAGCCGGGTGCTGCTGTTGGCGCTGCTGCCGGCCAGCCTGATGGCACTGGTGCTGGGTAGCTATTTCACCTGGTTGCAGCAAGACCAATTGCGCACGCAACTGATGCAGCGCGGCAAGCTGCTCGCCGAGCAATTGGCACCGCTGGCCGCACCGGCCCTGGCACGCCGCACACCGGCCCAACTTGAGCGCATTGCCGCGCAGACCCTGGAGCAGGCCGACGTGCGCGCAGTGGCGTTTCTGGCGCCTGATCGCAGCCGCCTGGCCCACGCCGGCCCAAGCATGATCAACCTGCCCCCCAGCGGCGGAACCGGTACACAGCTGCTGCAACGCACCGGCAATGATGCAACCCGCTACCTGATGCCGGTTTTCGGCCACCACCGCGACTTGGCGACCGATGCCGTGCCCGACGAGGCCGAGCGGTTGCTGGGTTGGGTGGAAATCGAACTGTCCCACGATGGTATGTTGCTGCGCGGCTACCGCAACCTGTTCACCAGCGTGCTGCTGATCCTTGCCTGCCTGGCCCTCAGTGGCCTGTTGGCGATGCGCATGAGCCGCACCATCAATGACCCGATCGCACGCATCAAGAATGCGGTCAACCAGCTCAAGGACGGCCACCTGGACGAGCGCCTGCCGGCCATGGGCAGCCATGAACTGGACGAGCTGGCCCGCGGCATCAACCGCATGGCCGAGACGCTGCACGGGGCACATGAAGAGTTGCAGCACAGCATCGACCAGGCGACCGAGGATGTTCGCCAGAACCTGGAAACCATCGAGATCCAGAACATCGAGCTGGACATGGCACGCAAAGAGGCCCTGGAAGCCAGCCGCATCAAGTCGGAGTTCCTGGCCAACATGAGCCATGAAATCCGCACACCGCTCAATGGCATTCTTGGCTTTACCCACCTGCTGCAGAAAAGCGAAATGACGCCGCGGCAACTCGACTACCTGGGCACCATCGAGAAATCTGCCGACAACCTGCTGGGCATCATCAACGAGATCCTCGACTTCTCCAAGATCGAGGCCGGCAAACTGGTGCTCGACAGCATCCCGTTCAACCTGCGCGACCTGGTCCAGGACACCCTGACCATCCTGGCCCCCGCCGCCCATGCCAAACAGCTGGAACTGCTCAGCCTGATCTACCGCGATACCCCCTCGTCATTGATCGGCGACCCGTTGCGGCTCAAGCAGATCCTCACCAACTTGGTTAGCAACGCGATCAAATTCACCCGCGAAGGCACCATCGTGGTCCGGGCCATGCTCGAAGACGAGCATGAAGACAGCGCCCAGTTGCGCATCAGCGTTCAAGACACTGGCATCGGCCTGTCGCCGCAGGATGTGCGCACGTTGTTCCAGGCATTCAGCCAGGCTGACAACTCCCTGGCCCGTCAGCCCGGTGGTACCGGCCTGGGGCTGGTGATCTCCAAGCGCCTGATCGAACAAATGGGCGGTGAAATAGGCGTCGACAGCACGCCTGGGGAAGGCTCGCAGTTCTGGATCAGCCTGAGCCTGCCCAAGGCCCATGACGACATAGAGCAGCAACCGCTGCAACCGTTGCTCGGGCGCAGAGCGGCAATCGTCGACGGCCATGAACTGGCGCGCCAGGCCCTGCAGCACCAACTGGAAGATTGTGGCCTGAGCGTCAGCCTGTTCGCGTCCTACGACCAATTGCTCGAAGCGGTGCAGGCAGGCCTGCAGGCGGGCATGCCATTCGAATTCGCGGTGCTCGGCGCTAACCTCGGCAGCCTGTCGCCGGAGCAGCTCGGCCGGTACAACCAGCAACTGGAGCGCTTGCAGTGCCAGTGCGTGGTGTTGTGCCCAACCACCGAGCAGGGGCTTTATCACCCCTACCTGCCCAATGGCCATGGGCAGTTGTTGACCAAGCCGACCTGCACGCGCAAGTTGCGCCGCCTGCTGCTGGAGCTGGTGCAGCCGCGCCGGCCGCTGGCCGAGCCGGGGCTGGCCAGCGGCGGCCAGCGCCGGGCGAAGATCCTGTGCGTCGACGACAATGCCGCCAACCTGCTACTAGTGCAGACGCTGCTCGAAGACCTGGGCGCGCAAGTGGTCGCGGTGGACAATGGCTATGCCGCTGTGCAAGCGGTACAGGCCGAGCCGTTCGACCTGGTGTTCATGGACGTGCAGATGCCAGGCATGGACGGGCGCGCCTGTACCGAGCAGATCCGCCTCTGGGAAAAGACCCAAAGCGGCACCCCGCTGCCGATCGTTGCCCTGACCGCCCATGCCATGGCCAACGAAAAGCGCGCTTTGTTGCACAGTGGCATGGACGACTACCTGACCAAACCGATCAGCGAGCGACAACTGGCCCAGGTGGTGATGAAGTGGGCCGGCTTGAGCCTTGGCACCTCGGCACAGGAGCTCACAAACGAGCAGCAGGGTGAAAGCCGCGAGCTGCCGGTACTGGACCCGGACGAGGGTCTGCGCCTGGCCGCTGGTAAGTCCGACCTGGCAGCCGACATGTTGGCGATGCTGCTGGCATCGCTGGAAAGTGACCGCCTGGCAATCCGTTCTGCCCGCGAGGCGCGCGATAGCACGACGCTGATCGAGCAGGTGCACAGGCTCAACGGTGCTTCGCGCTATTGCGGCGTACCCCAGTTGCGTGCGGCCTGCCAGCGCAGCGAAACCTTGCTCAAACAGGGCAGCCCCCAGGCACTGCAGGCGCTGGATGAGCTGGATGCGGCGATCGGCCGCCTCGCAGCACAGGCCCTGTAGCCGGGCGGTTGCCATTGCACTAACGGAGGTATGCCATGCGCGTGCTGTTGTTCAGTAGCCAACACTACGACCAGGAAAGCTTTACCCGGGCCGCCAGCGGCAGCGCCCTGGACCTGCACTATCAGCCCGCCCGCCTGACCCTGGACACCGCCGCTCTGGCGAGTGGCTTCGAGGTGGTCTGCGCATTCATCAACGATGAACTCGACGCTCAGGTGTTGCAGCGCCTGGCCGCTGGCGGCACGCGGTTGATTGCCCTGCGTTCGGCCGGCTACAACCACGTAGACCTGCCTGCCGCGCAGCGCCTTGGCCTGGGCATCGTACGCGTTCCGGCCTATTCACCCCATGCCGTGGCCGAGCACGCCGTGGCCCTGATTCTGGCGCTTAACCGCAGGCTGCACCGCGCCTACAACCGCACCCGCGAAGGCGACTTCAGCCTGCATGGGCTGACCGGCTTCGACCTGCATGGCAAGACCGTCGGCGTGGTTGGCAGCGGCCAGATCGGCGCTGCGTTCGCGCGCATCATGGCCGGTTTCGGCTGCCAATTGCTGGCATACGACCCCTCCCCCAACCCCGAGTTGTTGGCCCTCGACGCCCGCTATCTGGAGCTGCCCGAACTGCTGCGCGAAGCTCGGATCATCAGCCTGCACTGCCCGCTGACCGAGCACACCCGGCATTTGATAAACGCCCAGAGCCTAAGCCTGCTGCAACCCGGTGCGATGCTGATCAACACTGGCCGTGGCGCACTGGTCGACACCCCGGCGTTGATCGACGCCCTCAAAAGCGGCCAGCTTGGCTACCTGGGCCTGGACGTCTATGAAGAGGAGGCGCAACTGTTCTTCGAAGACCGCTCCGACATGCCACTGCAGGATGATGTGCTGGCACGGCTGCTGACCTTCCCCAATGTGATCGTGACCGCCCACCAGGCGTTTCTGACCCGCGAGGCACTGGACGGTATCGCCACCACCACGCTGGACAACATCATCCGCTGGGCGGCTGGCAATCCGCAGAATGTGGTCAGTGGTTGATGCTAGGATACGCGGCATTTCTGGAGGACCCATGGTCGAACACGATTTCCGCTACACCCTTTTCAACCCGCAACACACCCTGATCGAATGCCGCGCCTTGCTGCCGGGCCGTTATCAGGTGACTGGCAATGGCGGCTCGATGCACAAAGGCGATGTCCTGATCGTCACCCTCAAGGGCAGCAAGGACCTGGCCATGCGCCTGACCGTTGAAAGCGTGCGCCACCTGATCAACCCTCGCGGGCAATGGGTTGCTGTAGCCAGCGGCCCGGTGTTCAACGAGTTGGAAATACTCACCTGGAAGGTCGAGTGCGACAGCTGCGACGCTGTACTGGACTTCGAGTTCGCCGTCGATGCAAAACTTGGCAAAGCTGCCCGGCAGCCAGCTGCCAGTGCCCGTATCGCAGAACTGGGCTGGGCGAGCCGTGGCGACAAGCACCTGTGCCCGCGTTGCCAGGAGAGCGCCGAGTGAAGCATCTGCTGACGGGCGCACTGGTAGCCATCGGCCTGCTCGGCTGCGCCAATGAACCCAACCGGCTACAGCAAGACCGCAGCTATGTACTGGAGTGGATCGGCGAGCGCCCGCTGATCGACTACAGCCACCTTACCCTGACCTTGGCCAGCGATGGCCGCGCCTACGGTAACGCCGGCTGCAACCATTGGTTTGCCCCGTACACCCTGGACGGTAAGCACTTGAGCTTCGGCAAGGTAGGCAAGACCCGCAAGCTTTGTGCGCCTGCTCTGATGGAGCAGGAAAAACAGTTCCTGCAGGCCTTGGAGAGCGTCCAGCGTTGGGATGTGTCGCCCATCGAACAAATGCGCTTCTGGCCGGCCGAGGGCAAGCCGCTGCGCTTCTGGCCCGAGGAAGGCTGAAAACTCACAGGGCCGCTGTGCGGCCCTGATCGATCACGCGCCTTTGAGGGCTTTGATCTTGGCCTGCAGCCCTTCCAGGGTCTGCTCGCCCATCAACTGCTCACGCACCTTGCCCTTGTCATCGATGATGTAGGTGACTGGCAGTGCCTCGCTGCGCGGCAGGTCATAGCGCTCGGCAGGGTCCTGGGCCAGCACCGTGAAATCGATACCCAGGGCCTGCGCTGCCTCCTTGAGCTCAGCACCTTGCAGGCCATCGAAATTCACCCCCACCACCTTGATGCCGTCGGCCGCCCACTGCTTGGCTGCCTGATTCAGCTCCGGCACTTCGGTGCGACAAGGGCCACACCATTCGGCCCAATAATTGAGTACCACCCAGTGCCCGTCGATCTGCTGGGCTTTTACCGTCTTGCCATCTTGGTCCACGCCGTAATCGGCACCGCAACCACCGAGCAACAAGCTTGCGGTGATGGCCAGTACTGCTGCCAGACGCTTTGCCATGGGTCAATCCTTCTCGAAGTTTCAAGCAAATAGGTCAGTCGCTGCGGTTAGAATAGCCGCCACACCCAGCTGGATGCGACCCGACATGACTGACTTGACGCTCTATCATAACCCGCGCTGCTCGAAATCCCGCGGCGCGCTGGAACTGCTCGAACAGCGCGGCCTGACGCCGACCATCGTGCGCTACCTGGAAACCCCGCCCGACGCCGCAACGCTCAAAGCCCTGCTCGGCAAACTGGGCATCGCGCCACGCCAACTGCTGCGCAGTGGCGAAGACGAATACAAAGCCCTGGACCTTGCCAACCCGGCGTTGACCGATGCGCAACTGATCGACGCCATGGTCCAGCACCCCAAGCTGATCGAACGGCCGATTCTGGTCGCTGGCGGCAAAGCGGTCATCGGCCGCCCGCCTGAGAAGGTGCTGGAGATCCTGCCATGAGCGCGCCTTATATTCTGGTGCTGTATTACAGCCGCCATGGTTCGACCAGCGAGATGGCCCGGCACATCGCTCGCGGCATCGAGCTGACGGGCATGGAAGCGCGCCTGCGCACAGTGCCGGCCATTTCCACTGAGTGCGAGGCCGTGGCGCCGGACATCCCGGCTAGCGGCGCACTGTATGCAACCCTCGATGACTTGCGCCACTGCGCCGGGCTGGTGCTGGGCAGCCCGACGCGCTTTGGCAACATGGCCGCGCCGCTTAAATACTTCCTCGACGGCACCAGCAGCCTGTGGCTCGGTGGCGAGCTGGTCGGCAAGCCGGCAGGCGTGTTCACCTCCACCGCCAGCCTTCACGGTGGCCAGGAAACCACCCTGCTGTCGATGATGCTGCCGCTGATGCACCACGGCATGCTGCTGATGGGCTTGCCCTACAGTGAATCGGCCCTGCTCGAGACCCGTGGTGGTGGCACGCCGTATGGCGCTAGCCACCATGCTGGTGCGGACGGCAAGCGTGAACTGGACGCCCATGAGATCGCGCTGTGTCGTGCCCTTGGCCAACGCCTGGCGAACACGGCCAAGGCCCTGGAGGCGGCACGTGGCTAGAAAGCCCAAGGTGCTCCCATCGCTCGACTGGCTGGCACCTCGCCTGCGGCTGGCGCGGGCGTTGAGCCTGGCGTTCTTCCTGGGCCTGATCGCCCTGCTGGTGGTGAACAACCTGTGGTTCGCCAACCTGCACGGGGCGCGGGTCGAAGTGATCCTGGCGATCGAAGTGGTGCCGCTGCTGTTGCTGTTGCCGGGCATGCTGCTGGGCAGCGCCCGAGCGCATGCCTGGGTCTGCTTCGTGGTGAACATTTATTTCATCAAGGGCGTACTGGCGGCGTTCGACCCGGCGCGGGCGGTGTTCGGTTGGGTCGAAATAGTGGCGAGCCTGGGGTTGTTCATCGCTGGGCTACTGTATGTGCGCTGGAAGTTTCAGTTCGAACGGCGCATGGCGGGCGAAGGGCGTTAGTCGCTTTGTGGGTGGTTTCTAGGCGCGGCTTTGCGTACCTGTGCCCGGCCCTTCGCAGCGCAACATGCCGAAAGTGAGAATACTGTTGCTCCATTGGGCTGGCGATCAGCTCACAACATCCTCAGCCCTAGTGGGAACGGGGTTACCCGTGAAGAGGCCAGAGCAGGCCTCAATGGTTAACGGTATGCGCCAGCATCACCGACAACTGGCACAGCGGCCGGCCGCTCTCTTGGTGCCATTGATTGAACGCCTGTTGCACCAGCGCCAGGTCACGCTGGCTGGTCGGCTGTTTGTCGATCACTTTCTGCGCAATCAGCGCGGCCGCCATGTCATCGGTGGGGATGAAGGTATCCTTGCCGACCATACGCAAGAAACGCGGCGCCGAAAGCCCACCCAGCTGGTTACCGTGCTTGGCCAAGTACTTCCACAGGCCGACGATGTCGGTCACTGGCCAGTCGGCGACGAAGGCACCGAAACTACCCTTTTCTTTCGTCACATCGAGGATCATCTGTGCGTTGCGCGGCACGCTCTTGAGCTTGCCCAGATGGCGGATGATGCGCTCGTCCTGCATCAGCCGCTCCAGATGTTCGGCCCCCATCAGCACAACCTTCTCTGGATCGAAGCCAAAGAACACTTGCTCGAACGCAGGCCACTTGGCATCGACCAGGCTGTGCTTGAGCCCAGCCCGGAACACCCGCAGGGCCAGGGTCGACAGATAGCGATCGTCAGTGATTGCGCGCAGCTGCGCAGGCGTGCGCGGCTGTGGCAAGAACGCTTCCAGGGCCTGAGCCGAGCCGAAACGGTTGAGGCAGTACTCGTGCAGCCACTGATAATCGCGCATGAGGTTAAATGTTCACCACGTCGAGAAAGCGAGGGGTAGCGGTCTCGTCGATCTTCAGGCTGGTGAAGTCGAAGAGGTTGCGGTCGGCCAGTTGCGAGGGCGCCACGTTCTGCATGGCGCGGAAGATACTCTCGGTGCGGCCTGGGTGCTTGCGTTCCCACTCAACCAGCATGTCCTTGACCACCTGACGCTGCAGGTTTTCCTGCGAGCCGCACAGGTTGCACGGGATGATCGGGAATTGCTTCATGTCCGAGTAGGCCTGAATGTCTTTCTCGCTGCAGTAGGCCAGCGGGCGGATCACCACGTTGCGGCCGTCATCGGCGCGCAGCTTTGGCGGCATGCCTTTGAGCGCGCCATTGAAGAACATGTTGAGGAAGAAGGTTTCGACGATGTCATCTCGGTGATGACCCAAAGCCATCTTGGTTGCACCAATTTCATTGGCGAAGGTGTACAGGGTGCCACGGCGCAGGCGCGAGCACAGCGAGCACGTGGTCTTGCCCTCAGGTACCAGCTCCTTGACCACCGAGTAGGTGTCTTTTTCGACGATGTGGTACTCGACGCCCAGTTCCTTGAGATAGGCCGGCAGCACATGCTCGGGGAAGCCCGGCTGCTTCTGGTCCATGTTCACCGCCACGATCTGGAAGGTGATCGGCGCCACCTTCTGCAGGTGCAACAGAACATCGAGCATGGTGTAGCTGTCCTTGCCGCCGGACAGGCAGACCATGACCTTGTCGCCATCCTCGATCATGTTGTAGTCGGTAATGGCTTCGCCTGCGAGGCGACGCAGGCGTTTTTGCAGTTTGTTCTGGTTGACCGAGAGGGTGCCCATAGCGCTTGGATCCGCGAGGTGTGACAAAAGCCGGCTATTTTACGCACAAACCGCGAGCACCTGTAGGGATTCCGATAAAGACTTCAAGGTAATCAACAGCAGCCCACACAGCGCGATTTGCTCTAAAAACCGGGCTTTATGCCGGGATTGACTTCCTATACTGCGACATAAGGCCACATTACCGTTGAGCTTCGGTGCCATGGCCTCGGGCCTTTTGCGCTCCACAGGGGGGGCGACTGGCAACTACAAGAGGAGTGATCGGCATGATTCATCACGTAGTGGGGCTGTTTACCCATCCCGACCAGGAATGGCGCGAGATCCGTGGCGAAGAAGAAACCATCAGCCACATGTACCTCACCCATACCCTGATTCTGGCGGCGATCCCCGCCATTTCCGCATTTATCGGCACGACCCAGGTGGGCTGGGTGATAGGTAGCCGACCGGCGGTGATGCTGACCATGGAAAGCGCTATCTGGATGAGCATCATGTCGTATCTGGCCATGCTCGCAGGTGTCGCGGTGATGGGCGCATTCATCCACTGGATGGCCCGCACTTATGACGCCAACCCGTCGATGGCGCAGTGCATCGCCTTTGCCACCTACACTGCTACGCCCTTGTTCATCGGTGGGCTTGCGGCACTGTACCCGCACCTGTGGCTGGGCATGCTGGTGGGGACCGCGGCCATTTGCTACACCGTTTACCTGCTGTATGTCGGGTTGCCGACATTCATGAACATCCCTTCCGATGAGGGCTTTCTGTTTTCAAGTTCGGTACTTGCAGTAGGCTTGGTGGTACTGGTGGCCATCATGGCTCTGACCGTGATCATCTGGGGCCTGGGCGTGGGGCCCGTGTACACCAACTAGCGCTTCATAATTACAAGCCAACATAGGGCATCAAGCAGAGGCCGCCGCAAGGCGTAATGCTGTTCACTTACGCATTTGAGTTCAGGCGTGGGGGCGAAAAGTCCGATACT
>NZ_JBJJLN010000068.1:0-17221 GCF_046230725.1 Pseudomonas sp. KCJK9000
AATTTAACCAAGACACGATAAGGAAGATCGTATAAATGGACTTTACGAGCAAAGTACCTACATGGGACGAGATAGAGCGAAATCTGGAAAATAAATTTGGTGAGCTAAATCAAAGCATTCAGACATATTGGCACGAAAGCAACCAAAGCTGGAATGGATTTACACGTCGCGTGAGCCATCAAGTCGACCAAACCTATGGGAGCTTAGGGGGAAATCGCATTGATGCTGTGCGCGAGGCATATTACCTCGCAGAACCCATGTTTCTTGAAAGAATCAGGCAACACTGGTCCACTCTTCACATAGAGCAGATAATCGATGTGCTCCGCAAGCTCGCAAAAGAAGTCTCCATGATTCTGGGCGGCAGCATAACAATTGGCTCCATCGTTGGCGGCGCCGCTGGCTCACTGGCTTTTGGTGCGGGGGCAGTTCCCGGTGCAGTCGCAGGAGGTGCGATCGGCCTAGAGGTTGGCAACCTCGTGCTTGTCGGTTTAGGCTTGTCAGCAATATCTGAGTACTTCCTTATGGGAATACCCACCTGCTTGGCCACACTGCAAGACGGTATTATTACAGCTTGGCACTCAGAGGACGGGATACCTAGCGGGCTTGACCCAACTGGAGGATCTGCAGCTCGAAGAGAGCAGATGATAAGGCAGGCTGCCAACCAACTTGCCAGAGGGCAAGAGCAACTGGTCCAGTTGCTACTCACCGCGATAGTCGCTTACCTATTACGCGGCCCAATCAACTCTGGCATTTCCAACACTATGGAAAGCATTGCGTCCAGGAGCTTCAATTTCAAGGCCGAAGTAACAAACAGAGAGCTAGCCTCCTGGCTAGGCAGGAACCAGGCTGCATTATTGGCACACCCGGAACTGCAGCCATCTTCAGGACAAATATTGAACAGAGCCAAGCCATCTACAGCAATAGATGTGCCTAAATGGGATAACGTCCGATTTAGGGCCGATGGTGATTTCGGCAACCTTCCTGCATTGAGACAACTCTATGTCCGAGAAGTATACGACCTGCAGCAACGCGTAAGCGCAATGAGGGCGTCGAGCGCAACGCTCGATGAAATTGCGAAATTCGCCCATGCTTCACGCACAGCCATCAAGCTGAAATACAGAGAATTTACCCCTCCGGATCTTCTAAAAGTAATTGACGAGCGTAACATAGGCAAATACGGTGACAAGCTCGGACCAACATTCGAATGGCTTGTAGAAAAAGGCAAGTCATTTGAGCAAATCATTGAGAGCGCAACCCGCTCTGGCGGTGGAGACCTATTTTGATGAACAGCCTCAAGCTAGACGCTTTGAACTTAGAAACAATGCACTCAGGAAGGTCCTGCCTAAACTTAACTTCGCGCATAAACTGGGAGGATTTTCCGGATTATGCAAAAGCAGTACTTGAATTACTTGAAGGTAAGATCGAGAAAAAAACGGACACTGTCGACATAAGAGTATGGGAGGTAAGCATTGAAAGGGAAAGATTTTATCTGACTTATGATGACTTCCCAGTAATGGTTTCACTCGAATCTTTGACACCCAAAGGAGATTTATTGCTACCTGAGTTCAAGTTAAAAATAACAGCATAGAAATTTTATAAAGCCATGTGCTGGGTGATTTCCAAGAAAGCCTTCTCTGCACAGAGGCTGTCTCATATCATTTGGGTATCAGCGGTCGAATATCTTCACGGGGTGGTATGCCAGAGTGTTCTGGGGGCGATGTCACCCGTAGTCGAGAATCGTTATCAGAAGTTGGGTTTGTGTTGCCTGTGCTGGTCTCATCGCGGCTAAAGCCGCTCCTACAGGGACGTGCAATACCTGTAGGAGCGGCTTTAGCCGCGATGCAGGCGGTGCGGTATCAGAGCCTTACACTGGCAAAGGTCGATTCGTTGCGCGCCTGGCTCAGGGCAGCCATCGGCCCACCGTGTGGCGACAGGGTCATGGCCTGCGGGATTGGCATCATCGCCACCTGTTGCGTGGTGTTGGAGCCCACACGCTCATCACGCGGTGGAATGCCGAAGTACTCGCGGTAGCACTTGGAGAAGTGCGGCGTGGATACAAAGCCGCACACCGACGCCACTTCGATGATCGACATCGGCGTCTGCTTGAGCAACTGCCGCGCACGGATCAGACGCAGCTTCAGGTAGTAGCGCGACGGCGAGCAGTGCAGGTACTTCTGGAACAGCCGTTCGAGCTGACGGCGCGATACCGACACATAAACGGCCAGTTCGTCGAGGTCGATCGGCTCTTCGAGGTTGGCCTCCATCAATGCCACGATCTCTTGCAGCTTCGGCTGGTTGGTGCCGAGCATGTGCTTGAGCGGCACGCGCTGGTGGTCCTGCTCGTTGCGGATGCGCTCGTAGACGAACATCTCGGAAATTGCCGCAGACAGCTCGCGGCCATGATCACGGCTAATCAGATGCAGCATCATGTCCAGCGGCGCGGTGCCACCGGAGCTGGTGAAGCGATTGCGGTCGAGGGTGAACAGGCGGGTGCTCATATTGACCCTTGGGAAGGCCTCTTGCATCGCTGCCAGGCACTCCCAGTGCACGCTGCAATCGAAGCCGTCGAGCAGCCCGGCACAGGCCAGCGCCCAGCTGCCGGTACACACCGCACCCAGGCGGCGCGACTGGCGGGCCTGAGCCTGCAGCCAGGTAACATGTTCGCGGGTCACGGTGCGCTGAATGCCCACGCCACCACAGACGATCACGGTATCGATCGGCGGTGCGCTGTGCATGGCTGCATCGGGGGTGATCTGCAAGCCGTCACTGGCCCATACCTGGCCACCATCGACGGTCAGGGTGTGCCAACGATAAAGCTCGCGGCCAGACAACTGGTTGGCCATGCGCAGCGGCTCGACAGCCGATGCCAGGGAAATCAGGGTGAAATTGTCCAACAGAAGAAACCCGATGGACTGGGGGGCTGTGCGGTTCTGGGTTGGGTTCCCGGAGGTGTACGACGTCATCGCGGTTTCTCCTCACACAAATGCAGGGGTGCCTCAGGCGGGCACTGATTTTCTTGTTATGACCCCGACTTCGATGCTGGGGGCTTGATAGCAAACTCAACGCAAAGGCCGTGCCTAAAGTTGAACGCGCATCCGAAAAAAACTGAAAACGACGCCTTCGTTCGGCAAATCAGGGACTTCGCTCGGCTTAGTGAGCCTTCGCAAACCGGCGTGCTAGCGCCTTGCGGGTTACGGCTGAGCAATTTGGTGACAGGCCGAGCGCCGGTTGCCCAGAAACGACACTCTTTAGTGTCACCGACAATGCAGACACTGATCGCGACACCTGACGATTGGTTGAAATACAAACGCCCCAAAACGGGGCGTCGCGCAGGGTGCAGACCACTATCGGCGCATCAGCATTCGATGGCACTGACCGCCAGGCCACCGCGGGAGGTCTCTTTGTATTTGTCGTGCATGTCGGCACCGGTGTCGCGCATGGTGCGGATCACCTGGTCGAGGGAGATGAAGTGCTCGCCGTCGCCGCGCAGGGCCATCTGTACGGCGTTGATTGCCTTGACCGCGGCAATGGCATTGCGCTCGATGCATGGCACCTGCACCAGGCCTCCGACCGGGTCGCAGGTCAGCCCGAGGTTGTGCTCCAGGGCAATTTCGGCTGCGTTTTCCACCTGCGGCGGGGTAGCACCTAGCACCTGGGCAAGGCCTGCTGCCGCCATGGCGCAGGCCGAGCCAACCTCACCCTGGCAACCGACTTCCGCCCCGGAGATCGAGGCGTTTTTCTTGCACAAGATACCCACGGCAGCTGCACCGAGGAAGAAGTCGACCACGCTCGACTCGTCCACCGCATCGCTGAAGCGCATGTAGTAATGCAGCACCGCCGGGATGATGCCGGCCGCGCCGTTGGTAGGTGCAGTGACCATGCGCCCGCCAGCGGCGTTTTCTTCATTCACGGCCAGAGCGAACAGGTTCACCCACTCCATGGCGCTCATGGTCGAACCGATCACGTTGGGCTTGCCGATCTCCTGCAGGCTGCGGTGCAGCTTGGCAGCACGGCGGCGTACGTTGAGCCCGCCAGGTAACGTACCCTCGTATTTGAGGCCGTTGTTGACGCACTCCTGCATGGCTTCCCAAAGCTTGTGCAGGCCGGCGCGGATTTCTTCTTCGCTGCGCCAGACCTTCTCGTTGGCCATCATCAATTGCGACACGCTGAGGTCGTTTTGCTTGCACAGGCGCAGCAGTTCGGCTGCGCTGTTGAAATCGTACGGCAACACCGTCTGGTCGGCGTCCAATACGCCGCTGGCGGCCTGGGCGGCATCCACTACGAAGCCGCCCCCCACCGAATAATAGGTGTCACGGTGCAGTTCGCCCTGGGCGCCTTCGGCGATCAAGGTCATGGCATTGGGGTGGTACGGCAGGTTTTCGTCCAGCAACAGCATGTCGCGAGCCCAGACGAACTCGATGGGCAGGCGGTTATCCAGCTTGAGGATATTGGTTTCGCGCAGGTCGGCGATGCGCGGGACGATCTGGGTTGGGTCAATGGCGTCTGGCCATTCGCCCATCAGCCCCATGATGGTGGCGTTGTCGGTGCCATGGCCAATACCGGTTGCCGAAAGCGAGCCATACAGCCGCACTTCGACCCTTTGCACCTGCTCCAGCTCGCCGCGCTCACGCAGGCCCTGAACGAACAGGGCGCCAGCACGCATGGGGCCTACGGTGTGGGAGCTGGAGGGCCCGACACCGATCTTGAACAGGTCGAACACGCTGATGGCCATTGTCGCTTCACCTCTTGCTGGGCTTGTCTCTGCGCGCCATGCGCAGGGCGGGGCAACTGCTAGGCTGAAGCTGCGAGCCGCCACGAATGCACGCATCATCGGGCTTTTGCCTACCCCCTCGCCGTCTGCAACCGACGTACTTTTGTCCAGCAGCGCCGCGGCCATTTCGGCCAGGCGCGCGCCGCTTTCAAGCGGCCAGCTGACGCAAAAATACGGCTACAGGGGTGGAAAAACTCATAAACGACATCGCCCATACTGGATGCGACCCGTTGCGTACTGGTTACGACCCCACCAGTAGGCGATTGCCCTGCGCTGGAGGATTATCGAAAGCGACTCGTATAGCACGGCCACGCAACCTGCCCTCTGCAGGCCTGGTCGACCGGACCCTGAGAACGTCCGGCGACCCACGCGAACCCGAAGACAAAATCACAGGAGTCCATCCATGAAAGGTTCACCCTCGCTGTTGTTGGTTGCGATGCTTGCTGCGCCGCTGATGGCCCAGGCCGCCGAGCCTGAGCAGTGCAAGACGGTACGTTTCTCCGATGTCGGCTGGACTGACATCACCGTCACCACCGCCACCACCAGCGCTGTGCTCGAAGCACTGGGTTACAAGACCCACACCACGATGATCTCGGTACCGGTGACCTACAAGTCATTGGCCACCGGCAAGGACCTGGACGTGTTTCTCGGCAACTGGATGCCGACCATGGAGAACGACATCAAGCCGTACCGTGACGCAGGCACGGTGGAAACCGTGCGCGCTAACCTGGAAAACGCCAAGTACACCTTGGCCGTACCCCAGGCGCTGTACGACAAGGGCCTGAAGGATTTCAGCGACATTCCCAAGTTCAAGAAGGAACTGGACGGCAAGATCTACGGCATCGAACCGGGCAACGATGGCAACCGCACCATCCAGAGCATGATCGACAAGAACGCCTGGGGCCTGAAGGATGCCGGTTTCAAGATCGTGCAATCGAGCGAGGCCGGCATGCTGACGCAAGTGGACCGCGCGCAGAAACGCGGTGAAGCGATCGTGTTCCTGGGTTGGGAACCTCACCCGATGAACACTCGCTTCAAGATGCAGTACCTGACCGGCGGGGACGAGTTCTTCGGTCCCGATTTCGGCAAGGCTACCGTGCTGACCAACACCCGCAAGGGCTATACGCAGGAATGCAGCAACGTCGGCCAACTGCTGAAGAACCTGTCGTTCGAGCTCAAGGATGAAAGCACCATGATGGGCTATGTCCTGGACGACAAGATGAAGCCCGACGCAGCCGCCAAGAAGTGGCTCAAGGATAACCCCGGCAAGCTCGATACCTGGCTTGCAGGCGTTACCACCGTGGATGGCAAACCCGGCCTTGAGGCGGCCAAGGCCAAGCTGACGCAATAACGCAAGACGCCATGGCAACACCGCGGGGCAGGACCGTGCCTGCCCCGGACTGATTTCAATCTTTGCAGGTGGAAGCTCGCTATCATGCTTATCGATCAGAAAATACCCTTGGGGCAGTACATCGCGTCGTTCGTGGAATGGCTGACCCAGAACGGCGCCTCGTACTTCGATGCCATCGCCCGAGGCCTGGAGTTCATGATCCATGGGGTCACCAGCACCCTGACCTTTTTCAACCCATTCGTGCTCATTGCCATATTCGCCGCCTTGGCGCACTTCATTCAGCGCAAATGGGCGCTAACCGCTTTCGTCGCCTTTTCGTTTCTGCTGATCCTCAACCTGGGGTACTGGCAGGAAACCATGGAAACCCTGGCCCAGGTGAGCTTCGCCACCGTGGTTTGCGTGGCCATCGGCGTGCCGCTGGGTATCGTCGCCGCGCACAAGCCAATGTTCTATACCGCCATGCGCCCGGTGCTGGACCTGATGCAGACAGTGCCGACCTTCGTCTACCTGATTCCAACCCTGACCCTGTTCGGCCTCGGCGTAGTGCCGGGGCTGATTTCGACGGTGGTGTTCGCCATCGCCGCGCCAATTCGTCTTACCTACCTGGGCATCTGTGACGTACCGCAAGAGCTGATGGACGCCGGCAAGGCGTTTGGCTGCTCGCGCCGTCAGCTGCTCACCCGTATCGAACTGCCGCATGCGATGCCAAGCATCGCTGCCGGCGTTACCCAGTGCATCATGCTGTCGCTGTCGATGGTGGTGATCGCCGCCCTGGTGGGCGCCGACGGCCTGGGCAAACCTGTGGTCAACGCACTGAACACCGCCGATATCTCCCTGGGCTTCGAAGCAGGCCTGGCGATCGTGCTGCTGGCGATCATGCTCGACCGTATCTGCAAGCAACCGGAACTGCCGGTAAGGGGTGAGGCATGAGCATCATTCGATTCGAAGACGTCGACGTCATCTTCTCCAACAAGCCACGCGAAGCGCTGTCGCTGCTGGACCAAGGCCAGACCCGCGAACAGATCCTCAAGCAAACCGGCTTGGTGGTGGGCGTGGAAAAGGCCAACCTCGATATCAACAAAGGCGAGATCTGCGTACTGATGGGCCTGTCCGGTTCGGGCAAGTCGAGCCTGCTGCGCTGCATCAACGGCCTCAACACCGTCAGCCGCGGCAAGCTGTTCGTCGAGCACGAAGGCAAGCATATCGACATCGCCAACTGCACCCCGGCCGAACTTAAGATGATGCGCACCAAACGCATCGCCATGGTGTTCCAGAAGTTCGCCCTGATGCCGTGGCTGACGGTGCGCGAGAACATCAGCTTTGGCCTGGAAATGCAGGGCCGCCCAGAGAAAGAGCGGCGCAAGCTGGTCGATGAGAAGCTCGAACTGGTTGGCCTGACCCAATGGCGTAACAAGAAACCGGACGAACTCTCCGGCGGCATGCAGCAGCGTGTGGGCCTGGCCCGGGCGCTGGCGATGGATGCCGATATCCTGCTGATGGACGAACCGTTTTCGGCCCTCGACCCGCTGATCCGCCAGGGCCTGCAAGACGAGCTGCTGGGCCTGCAGGCCAAGCTGAGCAAGACCATCGTGTTCGTCAGCCACGACCTGGACGAGGCCCTGAAACTGGGCAGCCGCATCGCCATCATGAAAGACGGGCGGATCATCCAGTACAGCAAGCCGGAAGAGATCGTACTGAACCCGGCCGATGAATACGTGCGTACCTTCGTCGCCCACACCAATCCGCTGAATGTGCTGTGCGGCCGCAGCCTGATGCGCAGCCTGGACAACTGCAAACGGGTCAACGGCTCGGTCTGCCTGGACCCAGGGATCGACTCCTGGCTGGACCTGGGTGAGGGCGGTTCGCTCAAGCGTGCGCGCCAGGGCCAGAACGGCCTGGATATGCAGAATTGGGCACCAGGGCAGGATGTGGAACTGCTGGGGCGCAGGCCCACGGTGGTGCACGCCGACATCGGCATGCGCGATGCCCTGCAGATTCGCTACCAGACTGGCAACAAGCTGGTGCTGCAGGATAACGACAAGGTGGTGGGGATTCTTGGGGATACCGAGCTTTATCACGCGTTGCTCGGCAAGACCCACGGGTGATGTAAATGGGGCCGCTTTGCGGCCCATCGCGACCTTACGGTCGCTCCTACGGGGGGCGCGGGTGCTTGGCCTATCGCGACTTTACGGTCGCTCCTACGGGGGGCACGGGTGCTTGGCCTATCGCGACCTTACGGTCGCTCCTACGGGGGCACGGGTGCTTGGCCTATCGCGACCTTACGGTCGCTCCTACGGGGGGCGCGTGCTTGGCCTATCGCGACCTTACGGTCGCTCCTACGGGGGGCACGGGTGCTTTTGTAGGAGCGACCGTGAGGTCGCGATGGGCTGCAAAGCAGCCCCTATCAATATTTCAGCGAACCACGATCCCGCGTGAAGCCATGTAGGCCTTGGCCTCAGGCACCGTGTACTCACCAAAGTGGAAGATACTGGCCGCCAGCACCGCACTGGCGTGACCTTCCACGATCCCATCAGCCAAATGCTGCAGGTTACCCACACCACCCGAAGCGATCACCGGAATCCCGAGGGCATCGCTGATGGCGCGGGTAACCCCAAGGTCGAAGCCGTTCTTCATGCCGTCCTGGTCCATGCTGGTCAGCAGAATCTCCCCTGCCCCCAGGCCTTCCATCTTCTTCGCCCATTCAACTGCATCCAGCCCGGTAGGCTTACGCCCACCGTGGGTGAAGATCTCCCAACGCGGGGCTTCGCCCGGCCCGGACACCTTCTTGGCATCGATGGCCACAACGATGCACTGCGAGCCGAAACGGTCTGCCGCCTCGCCCACGAATTCCGGGTTGAACACCGCCGCGGTGTTGATCGACACCTTGTCGGCACCGGCGTTGAGCAGGTTGCGGATGTCTTGCACGGTACGCACGCCACCGCCCACGGTCAGCGGAATGAACACCTGGCTGGCCATGCGCTCGACGGTATGCAGGGTGGTGTCGCGGCCGTCGACGCTGGCGGTGATGTCGAGGAAAGTGATTTCGTCGGCACCCTGCTCGTTGTAGCGGCGGGCGATTTCCACCGGGTCCCCGGCATCACGGATGTTTTCGAACTTGACGCCCTTGACCACCCGGCCGTTGTCCACGTCCAGGCAAGGGATGATGCGCTTGGCCAGTGCCATGGTTCAGTCCTCAGCCTTGGTAGTTGTCGCAGAAAGCCTGGGCCTCGGCGACATCGAGGGTGCCTTCGTAGATGGCACGGCCAGTGATGGCGCCGATGATGCCCGGCGCTTTGGCGTCCAGCAGGGCCTTGATGTCGCCCAGGTTGTGAATGCCACCCGAGGCGATCACCGGGATCGAAGTCGCTTCGGCCAGGGCCTTGGTGAACGGCACATTGCAGCCTTGCATCATGCCGTCCTTGGCGATATCGGTGTAGACGATCGCCGAAACACCATCAGCCTCGAAACGCTTGGCCAGGTCGATGACCTGCACCGAGCTGACCTCGGCCCAACCATCGGTAGCGACAAAACCGTCCTTGGCGTCCAGGCCGACGATGACCTTGCCAGGGAAGGCCTTGCACGCCTCGGCGACGAATTCAGGCTGCTTGACCGCCTTGGTGCCGATGATCACGTAGCTGACGCCTGCCTTGACGTAGTGCTCGATGGTTTCCAGCGAACGAATGCCGCCGCCGATCTGGATCGGCAGGGTCGGGTAGCGCTTGGCGATGGCCGTGACCACTTCACCATTCACCGGCTGGCCCTCGAAGGCACCATTGAGGTCCACCAGGTGCAGGCGGCGGCAGCCACCTTCGACCCACTTGGCGGCCATGCTCACCGGGTCGTCGGAGAATACCGTGGAATCTTCCATGCGGCCCTGGCGCAGGCGCACACAGGCACCGTCCTTCAGATCGATAGCGGGGATAATGAGCATCTTGGGAACCTGTATTTTCTTAGGGTTTCAGGGCTTCTCGAGCGCCCACAGATCGCTTTCGATGCTCTCGAACCGCTCCTTGAGGTGCAGCTGAACATCGGCAATCGCCCTGTTGTAGTAAAGG
This sequence comes from Pseudomonas sp. KCJK9000, assembly GCF_046230725.1. NCBI lineage: Bacteria > Pseudomonadati > Pseudomonadota > Gammaproteobacteria > Pseudomonadales > Pseudomonadaceae > Pseudomonas > Pseudomonas sp. KCJK9000. The sequence goes on from NZ_JBJJLN010000068.1 coordinate 10,178, forward strand.
GGTGCAATTTGTTTGCTGAACAGCTCGAGGACCTCGGCCACTTCGAACGACCCCAGCTGCAGCTCGAAGCGGTCTTCGAGAAAGCGCTTGAGCGTATCGAGCGCCTCGCGTTCCTCTTGGGCAGCCAGGGTGATGGTCGGGGCCTTGGTCTTCGAACGGCTCATTTACCAGCGCCCGTCCCAGGCAACGAAGTTCTGCAGCAGCTGCAGGCCATGGGTGTGGCTTTTCTCGGGGTGGAACTGCACGGCAAAGCGCGAGCCATCGGCCAAGGCTGCAGCGAAGTCGACGCCATAGTGGCCACGGCCGACTACCTGGCTCGGTTTGCCGGCATTGATGTAGTAGCTGTGCACGAAGTAGAAACGCGCACGGTCTGGAATGTCGTGCCACAGCGGGTGGTCGATGGTCTGGCTGACTTCGTTCCAGCCCATGTGCGGCACCTTCAGGTGCTCGCCGTCTTCTTTCAGGTCTTTGCCGAAGAAACGCACCTGGCCAGGGAACAGGCCGATGCAGTCGACACCGTCGTTCTCTTCGCTGTGCTCAAGCAACGCCTGCATGCCAACGCAGATGCCGAGGAACGGGCGATCCTGGCTCACTTCGCGGACCAGGCTGTCGAAGCCCAGGCGGCGGATTTCAGCCATGCAGTCACGGATCGCGCCAACGCCTGGGAACACCACACGGTCAGCCTCGCGGATCACCGCCGCGTCGCTGGTGACCAGCACCTTACCGGCGCCAACATGCTCCAGCGCCTTGGCTACCGAGTGCAGGTTGCCCATGCCATAGTCGATTACCGCTACCGTCTGCATTTACAGGCACCCTTTGGTCGACGGCATCTGCCCGGCCATACGCTCGTCGAGCGTCACGGCCATGCGCAGGGCGCGGCCGAATGCCTTGAACACGGTTTCGATCTGGTGGTGAGTGTTGTGCCCACGCAGGTTGTCGATGTGCAAGGTCACCAAGGCGTGGTTGACGAAGCCCTGGAAGAACTCCTGGAACAGGTCGACATCGAAGCCGCCTACCGAGGCGCGGGTGTATGGCACGTGCATCTGCAGGCCTGGGCGGCCGGAGAAGTCGATGACCACGCGCGACAGCGCTTCGTCCAACGGCACGTAGGCGTGGCCGTAGCGGAAGATGCCCTTCTTGTCGCCAATGGCCTGGGCGAATGCCATGCCCAGGGTGATACCGACGTCTTCGACGGTATGGTGATCGTCGATATGCAGGTCGCCCTTGCACTCGATATCCAGATCGATCAACCCATGACGGGCGATCTGGTCCAGCATGTGTTCAAGGAAAGGCACACCGATATCGAATCGGGCCTTGCCACTGCCATCGAGGTTGATCGAGCACTTGACCTGGGTTTCCAGGGTATTGCGCTCGACGGAAGCCTTACGTTCGACCATCACCAGCTCCGCAAAATCATTGGGCGAAAAGGGCTCCATTATAGGCCCAGAACGCGCCGGCTTGAAACGCGGATGACATATGGCATTAGGCATGGGTGGGTAAAGTCGGCGCTGCCAGGTTCGACACACCTTCCCAAGCAACTGCCCGACCTACCTGCTCCAGCCGTAAAGGGGCCCTCACAGGCCCCAGTGATGCGCTCAGGCTGGCCCCATCAGTGGAACAGCACAGCGGTCTTCTGCAAGGTGATCCAAATACCCCACGCCAGCGGAATCACCACCACGGCCCAGGCGATCAGCACCAGCGGCAGGCTGCCAGGGGCTGGGTGCCATTCCAGCGAGCGCGCACCTTCGGCACCTTTGTCGTGGCTAAGCGCACGCTCGGCAGCCAGTTCGGCATCGCTCATGAAATGCTTGTCGGCCACCGGGCGCACCAGCATGTTGCAGATAAAGCCCAACACCAGCAGGCCGGCGAGGATGTACAGCGTCATGTCGTAGGCCGCGGCACGTTCCACGCCCGCCGCCAACTGGTACTCACGCAGATAGGTGATCAGCACTGGGCCCAGCACGCCAGCAGCAGCCCAGGCGGTCAGCAGGCGACCGTGGATGGCGCCGACCATCTGTGTACCAAACAGGTCGGCCAGGTAGGCTGGCACGGTAGCGAAGCCACCGCCGTACATCGACAGAATGATGCAGAACGCCGCCACGAACAGCGCCACATTACCCAAGTGGCCCATGTTCGGCACCAGGCTGTACAACCCAACGCCCAGGGCGAAGAAGGCGAAGTAGGTGTTCTTGCGGCCAATGTAGTCGGAGAACGACGCCCAGAAGAACCGGCCGCCGATGTTGAACAGGCTGAGCAGGCCAGTAAAGCCGGCGGCGATGGCAGCGATTTGCGCCAGTTGCGCAGCGTTCAGTTCGCTGAAGGTCAGCTCGTTGCCCAGCAGCTTGCCGGCGAATACTTCCTGCAGCAGTGGCGATGCCATGCCGAGAATACCGATACCCGCCGACACGTTCAGGCACAGTACCAGCCAGATCAGCGCGAACTGCGGAGTTTTCCAAGCCACGCTGACGTGGACGTGGCGGTCGGTGACCATCGCGTTGGCTTTTTTGACCGGTGCAGTCCAGCCCTCAGGCTTCCAGCCGGTAGGCGGCACGCGGTAAGCCAGAGCCCCTGCGGTCATGAACACGAAATAGATCGCAGCCATGACGACGAAGCTCTGCCACACGCCAACTTCATGCTCGTTGCCAAAATGGCCCATCAGCGCGGTAGCCAGGGGTGCGCCAACCATCGCGCCGCCGCCAAAGCCCATGATCGCCATGCCAGTAGCCATGCCGCGTTTGTCCGGGAACCATTTGATCAGGGTCGAAACCGGCGAAATATAGCCAAGCCCAAGGCCGATACCGCCAATGACTCCCGACCCCAGCCACATCAGCCACAGTTGGTGCGTCTTCACACCAATGGCAGAAATCAGCATGCCGCCGCACCAGCACAGCGCCGACACCAGGCCAGCCTTACGAGGGCCTGCGTGTTCCAGCCAGCCGCCGAGCACCGCCGCCGAGCAGCCGAGGAACACGAAGAACAGGGTATAGATCCAGCTCAGCATCGAGATCGGCCAGTCGCATTGCGCGCTGAACATACGGGCGATGAAGCCCATGTCGGCCGAACAGGCCACAGGCGCGGTGATGCCGATGGCTTGAGACAGCGGCAGCCAGAATACCGAGAAGCCGTAGGCCATGCCGATGCACAGGTGAATGGCCAGGGCCGCGGGCGGAACCAGCCAGCGATTGAAGCCCGGCCGGGCGATGATGCGCTCCTTGGACAGGAAGCTTGGCGCGCTGGCCACACCCCCTGCCCCGATTGTAGTGCTCATGGATTCGATCCTTTTGTAGGTAGACAGTGCTGGCGGATATCGTCCCAGGCTCTTGTACTCGCACGCAGGGCGAGGGGCCTTATCCTTGGGTAACGGCCCGCGACAATGGGTCGCGGCCACGCCGCAAAGCGGCACAAGAGTACCAGCTCACAGGTGACATGAAAGCAATCTGATATCGTTATTTTTGCCAACGCTGAATCGGTATTTCACTGGCGAGCGCTTGGCGCGCAAAAGCTTTGATGACTCTCCCAAAGGCGAGCCACCGGCGAAGAATCCAGCCGTGAAGGAACTGGCGCCACCACAACTGTCGAACCTCCAAACCACCTGATTCGCCCTGCATCGTGCGCCGATCAAGCAGGGCCCTCCCCTGCGGCGCTATACTCTGGCGTTCGGAATTCACACTACAGACTACAAGGACTCGCCCATGAAAGCGTTCGGCAAAATCCTGGGACTGGGGCTTCTCGGGTTGCTGCTGATCATTGTGGCGCTGGGCTTCGCCCTGACCCACTTGTTCGATCCCAACGACTATAAAGACGAGATCCGCCAACTGGCGCGCGACAAGGCCCACGTCGAGCTCACCCTCAACGGCGACATCGGCTGGAGCCTGTTCCCATGGCTGGGCCTGGAGTTGCATGACGCCAGCATCGCGACCCTGACCAACCCGCAAGCGCCATTCGCCGACTTGCAGATGCTTGGGTTGTCTGTACGCGTGCTGCCATTGCTGCGCCGCGAAGTGCAGATGAGCGATGTGCGGGTCGAGGGCCTGAACCTGACCCTGGCGCGCGACGAAAACGGCCATGGCAACTGGGAAGACATCGGCAAGCCGCTGCCGACGGCAGACCAGGGCGCTGCCGATGCGCCTGCCCATGCGCCTGCCGAGCAACCGGCCAAGCCTGCTCAGAGCAGCGAACGCGCAGTCAAGCTGGATATCGACAGCCTCACCGTGAACAACGCCCGGGTGCAGTACACCGATGCCAAGAGCGGCCAAAGTTACAGCGCCGAAAGCATCCAGCTGAGCACGGGCCCCGTTCACGAAGGCGCCAACATCGCCCTGAAGGCCAGCGCTTTCCTCAGCGCCAGCCAACCCGCGATCAAGGCCCGCACGGAGCTTGCCGGGCAGTTGCGTTTCGACCGCGCGCTCAAGCGCTACAACTTCGAAGACATGCGCCTGAGCGGCGAAACTTCGGGTGAGCCGACCGGTGGCAAGACCGTCACCTTTGGTGCCCAGGGCCAACTGCTGGTCGACATGGGCGCCAACGTGGCGTCGTGGAGCGGCCTTAAAGTGTCTGCCAACCAACTGCGGGCACTCGGTGAGCTGAACCTGCGCGACCTCGACAAGCAACCGCAGCTCAGCGGCGGGCTGTCCATCGCCCAGTTCGACCTGCGCAGCTTCCTCGACGGCATCGGCCACCCACTGCCGGCCACCCAGGACGCGGCCGCATTCGCCAAGCTGGAGCTGGTCACCCGCCTGCAAGGCACGCCAACCAGCCTGACACTGGCTGACCTTGCCGTGAAACTGGATGACAGCACCTTCACCGGCCGCGTGGCCATCGAAGACTTTGCCAAACAAGCCCTGCGCCTGCAGCTCAAAGGTGACACCTTCGACGCCGACCGCTACATGCCTGCCAAGAGCGAGCAAGCCAAGGGGGCCACTGCTGCGCGCCAGGCCGAGGTTCAGCAACAGGAAGCCAGCGCCGTGGCCGGTGCCGGCAGCTCGCCGTTGCCCGACGCCCCGACCCAGGTGGCCTGGAGCCAGGACAAACTGCTCCCGGTCGACCGCCTGCGCGGGCTCGACCTGCAGGCCGACCTGGCTTTCGGCTCGCTGACGCTGGACAAGCTGCCCATCAGCGACGCCCAGCTGCAGGCTAGCGCACAGGGCGGCCTGGTGACCTTGCAGACCTTGCGCGGGGGCCTGTACAACGGCTCCTTCGAGGCCAAGGGCAATATCGACGTGCGCCCTGCCGTGCCGCAGCTGGGCTTGAACACCAAGATCAACCGCGTCCCGGTCGAACACTTCATCAAGGCCGAAGGCAAGTCGCAGACCCCACCGGTCAAAGGCCTGCTGACCCTGAACAGCGACCTGACCGCCACCGGCAACAGCCAGAAGGCACTGGTCGACAACCTCAACGGCAGCGCAAACTTCACCATCAACGACGGTGTGCTGGTCAATGCCAACCTGGAGCAGCAACTCTGCCAGGCCATCGCCACCCTCAACCGCAAGCACCTCAGTGGCGAACCTCGCGGCAAGGACACCCCGTTCCAGGAACTGCGCGGCAGCCTGGTGATTCGCAATGGCGTGGCCAGCAACCCGGACCTCAAAGCCCGCATCCCGGGCCTGACCGTCAACGGCCAGGGTGACCTCGACCTGCGCGTGCTGGGCATGGACTACAACGTTGGGGTGATCGTCGAAGGCGACCAGCGCGCCATGCCGGACCCGGCCTGCCAGGTCAATGAGCGCTACGTCGGTGTTGAAGTGCCGCTGCGCTGCCGCGGCCCACTGGAGCTGGGCGCCAAGGCTTGCCGCCTGGACCAGGATGGCCTGGGCAAAGTCGCAGCCAAGCTTGCTGGCAACCGCCTCAAAGACAAGATCGATGAAAAACTTGGAGACAAAGTGAGCCCAGAATTGAAAGACGCGCTCAAGGGGCTGTTCAAGCGATGACCCCCACGCAGTTCTCCAGCGCCGTGCTGGACTGGTACGACCAGCACGGTCGCCACGACCTGCCCTGGCAACAGGGCATCAACCCTTATCGGGTGTGGGTCTCGGAAATCATGCTGCAGCAGACTCAGGTCAGCACCGTGCTCAACTACTTCGACCGCTTCATGCAGGCCCTGCCGACCGTGCAGGCCCTGGCGCAAGCGCCGGAGGACGAAGTGCTGCACCTGTGGACCGGGCTTGGCTACTACACCCGCGCGCGCAACCTGCAGAAGGCCGCGAAGATCATTGTCGAACAGCATGGCGGTGAATTCCCCCGTAGCGTCGAGCAGCTCACCGAGCTGCCCGGCATTGGCCGCTCCACCGCCGGGGCCATCGCCAGCATCAGCATGGGCATCCGCGCACCGATTCTCGATGGCAACGTCAAGCGCGTGCTGGCCCGCTATACCGCCCAGGCCGGTTACCCCGGCGAGCCCAAGGTGGCCAACCAACTGTGGGCCACCGCCGAGCGGTTCACCCCGCAGCAGCGCGCCAACCATTACACCCAGGCGATGATGGACCTGGGGGCGACGCTGTGCACACGCAGCAAGCCCAGCTGCCTGATCTGCCCGTTGCAGCGCGGCTGTGAAGCGCACCTGCACGGCGAAGAAACCCGCTACCCCGAGCCCAAGCCACGCAAGGCGCTGCCCCAACGCCGCACGCTGATGCCGCTGCTGGCCAACCACGAAGGCGCCATCCTGCTCTATCGCCGCCCTTCCAGCGGCCTATGGGGCGGCCTGTGGAGCCTGCCGGAGCTGGACGACATCGGCCAGCTCGATGACCTCGCCTACCAGCACGGCCTGCGCTTGGCTGGCAGCCGTGCGCTGGAAGGCCTGACCCACACCTTCAGCCACTTCCAGCTGGCGATCGAGCCGTGGCTTGTGCGCGTCGACCCGGTCGGCCAGCACGTGGCCGAGGCCGACTGGCTCTGGTATAACCTCGCCACCCCGCCGCGCCTGGGCCTCGCCGCCCCGGTCAAGAAGCTGCTCAAACGCGCGGCCGACGAACTGATTGCAGGAGAAGCCCAATGACCCGCACCGTGATGTGCCGCAAATACAAAGAAGAACTCCCAGGCCTCGCCCGC
>NZ_JBJJLN010000069.1:0-16962 GCF_046230725.1 Pseudomonas sp. KCJK9000
ATTGAGTACGCATCGGGCGAAATTCGTTAGACTGATCTGACTCCAATTCAGCCGACGAAAGCATTCGCCCCATGGATGAGCTGCGCAAGATCGACCTCAACTTGCTGCTGGCGCTGCACGCATTGCTCACTGAGAAGCACGTGACGCGTGCGGCCTTGCGCCTGCACCGCAGCCAACCAGCGGTTAGCCACGCCTTGGCGCAGTTGCGGGCACATTTCGACGACCCCCTACTGATTCGCCAACGCGGCCAAATGACCTTGACCGCACGTGCGCAGGCGTTGGCCAAACCACTGCAGGATGCCCTAGGCAGCCTCAACGGTTTGTTGGCCGCACCACTGTTCGACCCTGGCCAGGCGCACCGACGTTTCAGGCTGTCATTGTCGGACTACGCCTCGCGCATCCTTTTGCCACCACTGGTGCGCTACCTACGCCGGGTCGCCCCAGGGATCGACCTGGCTATCAGTCAGGCCAGCCGTGAAACCATGCTCGCCCAGTTACTCGATGGTGAACTGGACCTGGCATTGGGGATTTTTCCGGACCCTCCAGCCGGGATCATCACCCGGACCTTATTCGAAGACAGTTTCATCAGTGTCGCAGACCATCAGGTGCTGCCGGCTGCAGGCGAACTCACCCTAGAACAGTGGCTGACGCGCCCTCACGTGCTCATGGCCATGCATCCCGACGCCCATGATGAAATCGAGCAGGCCCTCACAGAGCAAGGTCTACGGCGCCATATCGCCCTCGCGTTGCCACACTGGAGCGCGGCAGTGGACGTGCTGAGCGGCACGGACCTGATCCTTACCGTCGCCAAGCGCGCGCTCGGGCCGCAGTTGCACCCTTCTCTGCGCCAGTTCGCCCCACCGCTGCCCATAGCCGCACTGGCCTATCAGCAGGCCTGGCACGCACGCAAGGACAGTGACCCTGGCCATCGCTGGCTGCGCGAGGCCGTGTGGGCGTGTAGCCAGTCAGAGCATTGATCAGCGCTCGATCATGGCTCGGCCGGGCTCTGGGCTCGTGGTCCAGCCTCCCTGCACCAGCAACACGCCGCCAAGGATCAACAACACACCCGCTACCCTGGCCAGGTTCACGGGTTTGCTGGCAGCTCCCACCAGACCAAAATGATCGACAATCACCGACGTCAGAATCTGGCCTGCCACCACCAAGACCAGAAAGCCTGCCGTACCCAGCTTGGGTGTCAAAGCTGCAGCGCCAGCCACATAGAGCGCGCCCAGCACGCCGCCAATCCATAGCCACCAAGGCCCCTGCGCGGCCTTGCTCAGGTCAGGCATGGGCACACGCAGAATCAGCAACGCTGCAATCACTACCAGCGAACTTACCGTCAGAGAGGTGAACGCCCCCCACAACCAGTGCCCCAGCGCACGTCCAACGGCGGCATTGCTTGCTGCCTGATACGGCAGCACCAACCCCGCCAGCAAGGCCATCAATATCGGGAGAGCAGTCAGAAAAATGGATTTGGAGATCATGATCGAGCCCATTGGTATACAAGATGAGCAGATCATCACTTGATAAACATTGATTATGGAAATCGAAAATATGCACGCTGATCATTCGTGCTACGAATGTCCCACCCTGAAGCCTGTCCCTTTCGCGACATGATGGCGAAAAGGACAGGCTGGGGCTCAAGCTTTACTTGCGGGTAACCCGCCACACCGTGTTCGCCAGGTCGTCGGCGATGATCAGCGCGCCTCGTGGGTCGACGGTCACCCCCACTGGGCGGCCACGGGTCTTGCCATCTTCACCACGGAAGCCCGTGGCAAAGTCGATAGGCTCGCCTGCAGGCTTGCCGCCTTTGAAGGGTACGAAGATCACTTTGTAGCCGACGGGGTTCGGGCGGTTCCAGCTGCCGTGTTCACCCACGAACGCCCCTTCGGCAAACCGCTCACCCATCGCTGCATTAGAGAAATCGACACCCAGCGCAGCGACGTGGGAACCCAAGCTGTAATCCGGCTTGATGGCGGCAGCCACCTTGTCCGGGTTCTGCGGCCTAACGCGCTCATCTACGTTCTGCCCCCAGTAGCTGTAGGGCCAGCCGTAGAAGCCGCCCTCACGCACCGAAGTGAGATAGTCCGGTACCAGGTCCGGGCCCAGTTCGTCACGTTCGTTGACCACCGTCCACAGTTGGCCGGTATCTGGCTGGATGGTCAATGCAGTTGGGTTGCGCAGGCCGGTGGCGTACGGCCTATGGGCTCCGGTGACCGCATCCACCTGCCAGACCATGGCGCGGTCTATCTCCACCTCCATGCCGCGCTCGGTGATGTTGCTATTGGAGCCTATGCCCACATACAGATAGCGGCCATCGGGGCTAATGGTCAGCGATTTGGTCCAGTGATGATTGACCTGCCCTGGCAGGTCGGTGAGTTTGCTGGGTGGGCCGCCGGCTTTGGTCTGGCCATCCTGGTAATCGAAACTCACCAGCGCATCCTGATTGGCGACGTACAATTTGCCGTCGGCATAGGCCAGCCCATAAGGCGCGTTGAGGTTATCGGCGAACACCGTCTGCATCTCGTAGGTGCCATCACCATCGGCATCGCGCAGCAGGGTCAAACGGTTGCCACCTTTGACCTGGGTATTGCCCTGGGCCTTTATCTGACTGGCGATCACATCCTTGGGCTTGAGCTTGGCGGCGCTGCCGCCACGCCCCTCGGCGATCAGAATATCGCCATTGGGCAGTACCAGGCTTTGACGCGGAATCTTCAGATCGGTGGCGATGGCCGTGATGCTAAAGCCCTCGGGCACTGTAGGTTTCTGATCACCCCACTGCGCCGGTTGGGCGATTTTCATACTGGGCAACAGCCCGCGCTCAGGCGCAGGCAGCTTCGGATCAGGGCCCAGCGCTTGATTCGGCTCACCGTCACCACCACAGGCGGCCAACAGCAGCGCCACGCTCAACAGAGAAAGTGCGTGCAATGGCTTCATGCTTCAACTCCCGAACGCAGATTGCTCAAGCCCAGCCCAGCGGCCACGCAGGCCAGGATGCTGACGATTACCGACAGCACCAACCCAGCGGGCATCACTGCCCAGGCATCCTTGGCGTGTTCGAAAGCATTGATCAGGCCCAGCACCCACGTCACCAACAGCAGCAGCAGGTAAAGGGTCGGCCGCCCTGCTTTGCGCCGAGCGCGCACCAGGTTGGCCAAGGCGAACAACAACGCCAGCCCGCAGAACAACAAGCCACCGGCTATCAGCCATGCGGCGAAGTTGCTCCACTGGATCTGATAGCTCATGTAGTAGGCAATGTCGCTCAGCAGTGCGCCGAGAAACAACGGTACCGTGCCGGCCAGCAAAATCGCATGCAGCGGGCTGGGCGTGCATCGGTAAAGAGTGTGCTCAGTAGCGCTCACGGCGCCTCCTTATCAGTCGGTAACCTGGGGCTGGCAGACAGGCGCGCGGCTCGGTCCATCAGGCGTGCGCAGGGTGCGCTTAAGAAGGGATCACCTTGATGTGCGGATAGTTCACCGCTTGGCTTGATGCAAGTAGTCTTGAAGACTCCACGCACGGGTGACAAGGGGGCAGGATGGGCATCGAGAACATACGCCATAGGGCGTGCTGGGCTGCAGCTGTGCTGATGGCCGTGAGCTTGGTCGTCAATGCCGGATGCTCGAGCAAAAGCACAAAGGCGCGCTACTATGCCGCGGCGCCTGGTTCCAACTGTTTCGCCAAGGCGTTGCCCAGCATTGGTCAAGGCGGACTTGCCTGGGGCAATACCCTAGGCATCGCCAAGCAGAAATCGTTGAACAATTGCATCCGATACGCCCGCCGCTCCGGCGGCACACCTGGCACATGCCAGGTAGTGCTCGCCAAGTGCAAGACCTGAGGTTCAATGCCGGCTGGCGCGGCACACGGCGGCGAGGCATCCGTAGCGGCCAGCCAATTGCGTCGCCAACGGGCGCACAGCGCCCTGCCAATGCTCAGGCGAACTTTGCCCGGGCAGCATGCAGCTTCTTGTAGCTTTCGATCAGGCGCAGATGTCGGTCCAGCCCTTCGAGTTTCGTGCTGGTCGGCGTCAGGCCGTAGAATCGAACGCTTGCCTCGACCGACCCCAGCGCTGCATCCATTCGCTCATTGCCGAACATGCGCCGCAGGTTGGTCTCGTAATCGGCGATTTCAAGCTCATCGTCCAGGTACACCTCCAACACCACGTTCAGCGCCTGGTAGAAAAGCCCGCGATCGACAGTGTTGTCGTTGAATTGCAGGAATGCCTCGACCAGCTCCTTGGCATCCTCCAAGCGCTTGAGCGCAAGGCAGATCAGAAGTTTGAGCTCCAGAATGGTCAGCTGGCCCCACACCGTATTCTCGTCGAATTCAACGCCAATCAGCGTGGTGATGGTGGTGTAGTCATCCACGTCGAGGTTGTTCAGGCGTCGGCGCAGGGCGCGCAGCGCTCGGTCGTCGAGGCTGTGCAGGTTGAGAATGTCGGCGCGAAAATCCAGAGCGCGGTTGGTGTTGTCCCAGATCAGGTCTTCAACTGGGTAGATCTCGGAATAGCCTGGCACCAGAATGCGACAGGCAGTGGCGCCGAGATCGTCGTACACGGCCATGTAGACCTCTTTGCCAAGGCCTTCGAGGATGCCGAACAAGGTTGCCGCTTCCTGGCTATTGGAGTCCTCACCGTGGCCTGAGAAGTCCCATTCGACGAACTCGAAGTCGGCCTTGGCGCTGAAGAAGCGCCACGACACCACACCGCTCGAATCGATGAAATGCTCTACGAAGTTGTTCGGCTCGGTGAGGGCATGGCTTTCGAAGGTCGGTTGCGGCAGGTCGTTCAGCCCCTCGAAGCTGCGCCCTTGCAGCAGCTCGGTAAGGCTACGCTCAAGCGCCACTTCGAAGCTTGGATGGGCACCGAACGAGGCGAATACCCCGCCGGTACGCGGGTTCATGAGTGTCACGCACATCACTGGGAACTCACCGCCGAGCGATGCGTCCTTGACCAACACCGGGAACCCCTGCTCCTCCAGGCCCTGTATACCGGCCAGGATGCCCGGATACTTGGCCAGCACGTGCGGCGGAACGTCCGGCAGGGCCAGCTCCCCTTCGAGGATCTCGCGTTTGACGGCACGCTCGAAAATTTCCGACAGGCACTGCACCTGGGCCTCGGCCAAGGTGTTGCCAGCGCTCATGCCGTTGCTCAGGAACAGGTTTTCGATCAGGTTGGAGGGAAAGTACACCACCTGTTGATCGGACTGGCGCACGAATGGCAGCGAACAGATGCCGCGCTCGGTGTTGCCCGAGTTGGTGTCGTACAGGTGCGAACCGCGCAACTCGCCCTCTGGGTTGTAGATGCCTAAGCAGTGCTCATCGAGAATCTGCGTGGGCAGAGCGTCTTTAGGCCCAGGCTTGAACCATTGCTCGTTCGGATAATGCACGAACGGCGCATTGGCAATGTCCTCACCCCAGAACTGGTCGTTGTAGAAGAAGTTGCAGTTCAGCCGCTCGATGAACTCACCCAGCGCCGAGGCCAGCGCGGCCTCTTTGGTCGAGCCCTTGCCGTTGGTGAAGCACATCGGCGACTGCGCATCGCGTACGTGCAGCGACCAGACGTTAGGCACGATGTTGCGCCACGAGGCGATTTCGATCTTCATGCCCAGGCCTGCGAGGATACCGGACATGTTGGCGATGGTCTGTTCCAGCGGCAGGTCCTTGCCGGGAATGTAGGTGGTGGTTTCGGCCACCGGCATCAGCAGGCCCTGGGCATCGGCGTCGAGGTTGTCGACCTGCTCGATGATGAACTCAGGGCCGGTCTGCACGACTTTTTTCACGGTGCAGCGATCGATCGAGCGCAAGATGCCCTGACGATCCTTTTCGGAAATGTCCTCAGGCAGCTCGACCTGAATCTTGAAGATCTGGTTGTAGCGGTTTTCCGGGTCGACGATATTGTTCTGCGACAGGCGAATATTCTCCGTGGGGATATCGCGGGTCTGGCAGTAGAGCTTGACGAAGTACGCCGCACACAGCGCCGAGGACGCCAGGAAATAGTCGAACGGGCCAGGGGCCGAACCATCGCCTTTGTAGCGGATCGGCTGATCGGCGATCACCGTGAAGTCGTCGAATTTGGCTTCAAGACGAAGGTTGTCGAGAAAGTTGACTTTGATTTCCATGCGGACAGTACCGTGATTTAAGCGTGCAAAACGAAATTGGCCGGCATTATCCGGGTTTTTGCCCCGGAAGTCCCCTTCGCCATCCCGTGCGCCTACCCAATCCAACGGATTGCTTGCCTGATCCTGCGAACCCCCATCTGCAACCTGACCAGTGGTCGTATCTGTGTGCTAGCGTTTCTGGATTGGGGGGCAACGAATCCCCCAGTCGACAGTCAATGCCATCAACCGATGATCAGCAGGTGAGCCATGGAACTTCGTATCAACCAGACGACCTACCAGGTCGACGCCGATGCCGACACGCCGTTGCTGTGGGTACTGCGCGACGACCTGGGCATGACTGGCACCAAGTATGGTTGTGGCCTGGCCCAGTGCGGTGCGTGTTCAGTGTTGGTCGATGGCAACGTTGTGCGTGCCTGTGTCACCCCAGTAGCCGGCGTGGTTGGCCGCGAAGTCACCACCATCGAAGCGGTAGAGGCCGATGAAGTCGGCAAGCGTGTGGTCGCAGCTTGGGTCAAGCACCAAGTGGCGCAATGCGGCTACTGCCAATCTGGTCAGGTCATGGCGGCCACGGCGCTGCTCAAGCACACCCCCAAACCTAGCGATGAGCAGATCAACGCGGCGATGGTCAATCTCTGCCGCTGCGGCACCTATAACGCCATTTACACGGCGGTGCATGCACTCGCCCAAGGGGAGCAGGCCTGATGAATACTCCCATCGATCATGGCGCAGTGCTAATGGAGTTGCAAAAGGGCGAAACCGTCAATCTGTCGCGTCGTCGCTTCCTGGCTGGCACCGCCGTGGGTGCACTGGTGCTAGGTTTTGGCCTACCACTGGGGTCGGCTCGGGTACAGGCGGCGACGCCAGCCACAGCAGAACGCGGCACCCAGGTTCCGGCGTTTCTGGAAATCCGCCCTGATGGCAAGGTGCGCCTGCTCAGCCCATTCATGGAAGGCGGTCAGGGCCCGTTCACGGCCATGGCGCAGATTGTTGGCGAAGAACTGGACGTTGACCCTGTCAATTTCCTGGTCGAGAGCGCCCCGCCTGGTGAAGCCTATGTAGTGATGGAAAATGGCATGCGCATCACGGGCGGTAGCATGTCGGTGCGCATGAGCTACCCGACCATGCGCCGGCTCGGCGCTCTTGGCCGAGCCATGCTGCTGCAGGCCGCCGCCGAGCAATGGCGCGTGCCAGTCGATGAGCTCACCACCGAGCCTGGCAAGGTCGTGCACGCAAACTCCGGTCGCTCACTGACGTACGGTGAACTGGCCGGCCGCGCCATGGACATGCCGGTTCCGGATCCAGGCAGCGTCAAACTGCGCGACCCCAGCCAGTTCCGCTGGATCGGCAAACCAGTACCGCGCTTGGATGCCTACGACAAATCCACGGGCAAGGCCCAGTACTGCATCGATATCAAGGTCGACGGCATGCTGCATGCCGCCGTGCAGCATGCGCCGCGCCTGGGCATGACCGTGGGCAGCCTACGCAATCAGGCGCAGGTCCAGGGCATGAAAGGGGTGCATTCGGTGCACCAGCTGCCAGGGGCGGTAGCCGTGGTGGCCGAGCGCTGGTGGCACGCCAAGCGCGCCGTCGAGGCGATTCAGGTGGACTGGAAAGAGCCTGAGGCCGACAGCCAGGTGCGGGCAATGCCGGCAGACTTCTCAAGCGATGGCTGGCGAGAGCACTTGGCCAATGCGCAAGGTCCTGCCCGCGACGATGAACATGAAGGGGACGTTGAAAGTGCCTTGGCCAATGCCAAGACCACGGTCCAAGCCAGCTACCAGAACCAGTACCTCAACCATGCCCAGCTCGAGCCGCCGTCCGCCATCGCTCGCTTCAACCCTGATGGAACCCTCGAGGTGTGGCTGCCTAACCAGGCCCCGGACATGTTCCGCGATGACATCGCCAAGCGCACCGGCCTGGACGCGGCTCAAATCACCTTGCACTCGCCGCTGCTCGGCGGCTTCTTCGGTCGCCATTTCCTCTACGACTCGGCCAATCCCTATCCACAAGCCATTGCCCTGGCCAAAGCGGTCAATCGCCCGGTCAAGCTGATATGGAGCCGTGAGGAAGAGTTCTTGCGCGACGTGCTACGCCCGGTGGCGGTGGTCAAGTTCCGCGCAGCGCTGGATGCCGACGGGCTACCGGTAGCCCTCGAAGCGATCAGCGCCACCGAAGGGCCCACCGAAGCCCTCGCGGGCAAACAAAGCGAGAAGGTCGACCCCACTGCTGTAGAGGGGCTTTCGGGCAAAGCCTACGCCATCGCCAACAAGCGGGTCGCTCAGATCTATGTAAAAGGCCCAGCAATGCTTGGTTACTGGCGCTCGGTGGGCAACTCGTTGAACGACTTCTTCTACGAATCATTCCTCGACGAATTGGCCGACAAGGGCGGCAAGGATCCTTACGAACTTCGCCTGCACTTGTTGCGTGACAATCAGCGCCTGACCAACCTGCTGCACGCGGTGGCCGAACTGTCCGGAGGCTGGAAGCGCGGGCCATTCACCGCTGAGGACGGCAGCAGGCGCGCCCGTGGCATTGCCATGGCTTCACCGTTTGGCTCGCAAGCGGCGGCCATCGCTGAGGTGTCCATCGAAAACGGTCAGGTCAAGGTGCATGACATATGGCAGGCGATTGACCCAGGCAGCATAGTCAACCCCTCGATCATCGAGCATCAGGTCAACAGTGCAGTGGCACTGGGGCTGTCGCAGACGCTGGTGGAGGAAGCGGTCTTCATCGATGGCAAGCCCCGTGCTCGCAACTACGACTTGTACCCAATCCTGCCACCCTCGCGTATGGCTCGGGTGCATGTACGTATCGTCGAGAGCGGAGCAAAGATGGGTGGCATCGGTGAGCCGCCGTTGCCGGCAGTGGCGCCTGCCGTGGCCAATGCCGTGGCGCAGTTGACCGGCCAACGGGTGCGTAGCCTGCCCTTGAGCCGCCATACCTTCAGCTGACCGGAAAAGGACTGCCCAATGAGCCATCGTCGTTTCGCCAGAGCCGCTGGCTGGCTGGCCGTGCCGTGCTTGATCGCGGCCGGCCTGCTGGCCTGGTACGTGACCCGCGAACCAGCCAGCCCCTTCAACACCGACCAAACACCACAATTTGACCCCGCGCAGGTCAGCCGCGGCGAGTATGTCGCCAGGCTGAGCGATTGCGTCGCTTGCCACAGCCTGCCCGACAGCAAGCCCTTTGCCGGTGGTTTGGCCATGGCCACGCCCTTGGGTACCATCCATGCGACCAATGTCACCCCTGACCGCGAGACGGGTATCGGCAATTACAGCCTGGCTGATTTCGATCGCGCCGTACGCCATGGGGTGGCGCCCGGCGGTCGTCGGTTGTATCCAGCCATGCCCTACCCCTCTTACGCCAAACTCAGCGATGACGATGTGCAGGCGCTGTACGCCTTCTTCATGAGTGGTGTGCAGCCAGCTCATCAGGCAAACCTGCCAAGCGATATCCCCTGGCCGTTGAATATGCGCTGGCCCATTGCCTTGTGGAATGGGCTGTTCGCCGCCAAGGCCCCTTACGCCGATAAGGCCGGGCAGGATGCGTTGTGGAACCGCGGCGCCTACATCGTTCAGGGCCCAGGCCATTGCGGCAGCTGTCACACCCCGCGCGGCCTCGCGTTCAATGAAAAGGCGCTTGATGAAGACGGTAAACCTTACCTGGCCGGCGCCCTGCTCGATGGCTGGTACGCCCCCAGCCTTCGCAGCGACCCAAACACCGGCCTTGGCCGTTGGAGCGAGGCTGAAATCGTTCAGTTCCTCAAGACAGGCCGCAATCGGCATGCGGTCGTCTACGGGTCCATGACCGAAGCGTTCAACAACTCCACCCAGTTCATGCACGATGAAGACCTGAACGCTATTGCTCGCTACCTCAAATCCCTGCCCGGCGACCCTGAACGCGACGGTGCGCCTTGGCAGTATCAAGCGTTGTCGGCAGCAACACGGTTGGACGACCCCGGCGCGCACACTTACGTGACCCGTTGCGCCAGTTGCCATGGCCTCGATGGCAAGGGTCAGGGGCAATGGATGCCACCGCTGGCCGGTGCCACTTCGGCATTGGCCCGCGAAAACGCCTCGGCGATCAACATTACCCTCAACGGCTCGCAGCGCGTAGTCGCCGCCGGAATACCGGATGCTTACCGCATGCCCGCCTTCCGCGAACAGTTGACGGACCCGCAGATCGCGGCGGTGCTCAGTTTCGTGCGCAGCGCCTGGGGCAATAACGGTGGCACGGTGGACGCGCAGGCAGTGAGCAAGCTACGTGGGCACACCGACCCGGCCAGCAGCAGCCCAATCATTCTGCACATGCGTTGAGGGCCCGGGCCAATGGAAAGTATCGACTTGTTGGTGCTGCGTAGCGCACACGATTGGCTGCTGGCGGGCGAACGCGTACTGCTGGCCACCGTCGCCCGCACCTGGGGCTCATCGCCCCGGCCAGTAGGTTCGATGATGGCCTTGCGCGGCGACGGCCGGGTGGTGGGGAGCGTATCGGGTGGCTGCATCGAAGACGATCTCATCCATCGTTACACCACCGCCTACCGCGGCGAGGGGATGCCATCAAGCCCACCGCAGGTGGTGCGCTATGGTGTCAGCGCCGATGAAGCCCACCGCTTCGGCCTCCCCTGTGGCGGTACGCTGGAGTTGATCCTAGAATTCGACCCAGCGCTGGCAAGCCTGGGGCAACTGCTACAGCTACTGGAGGATGGCAACCTGGTGCGCCGTGAGCTGAACCTGCAGAGCGGTCAGGTTCAATTGACCACCAGCGTGGCACCTGAACCGTTCCAGTTCGACGGCAAAATGATGGGCAACCCCCTCGGGCCGGGGTATCGCCTACTGCTGATCGGTGCCGGAGTGCTGGCCGAATACCTGGCAACCATGGCGCTGTTCAATGGCTTCAAGGTGGCTGTCTGCGACCCTCGCCCCGAATACATGGACGGGTGGGATGTTGCAGGTGTGGAGAAGATCGTCGGCATGCCGGATGACGTAGTGCGCGCTTTTACCCCCGACCTGCGCAGTTGCATCGTGGGCCTAAGCCATGACCCCAAGCTCGACGACCTGGCACTGCTCGAGGCGTTGCGCAGCCCTGCATTTTACATTGGCGTGATCGGCTCACGGCGCAATAACCAGTTGCGCCGTGAGCGCCTGATCGAGCATTTCGGCGAAACCGAAGCCTCACTGCAACGGCTGCACGGGCCGATTGGCATCTATATCGGCAGCAAGACCCCTGCGGAGATTGCCGTCAGTGTCATGGCCGAAATCCTGGCGGCCAAGAACGGTATTACCTTGCCGAGCGCGGTCGATGTCAGCGCCGCCAAGCGGGCGCTTGAGGCTCAGGATTAAGCTACCAATCCCTTGGACGCGCGTTTTGAAATGCCTGCGGTCGTCTGAATCAGCCCAGGCGTAGCGAAAGGCGATTCAGGTCAGCCAGGGGGCTATGTGATGCACGCTAGCTGATTGTATGAAGAACGCCGCGATAGCCGATCAGGCGCCCTGCGGCGCTGTGGCGCCTGAAAATCTGCATTTCGAACTGGCCAATGCTGCCATCGGCGCAGCGCAGTGCAGTCCAGACTGACGCCCCGGGCTCGGTTTCAGCGATTACCGAGGCTATATCAGGGCTTGGAGGCTGCGGCGCTTGCAGTGAGGCGAAGGAGCGCCCAAGCAGCTGAACCGCCGGGTAACCAAGCAACGTGCAGAACGCGGGGTTTACTGACGCAATCCTGGCCAGCTCGTCAAGCTCGAAATAGCCGTCTCGCATTGCTTGGAGAATCACCCGGTCGCGGGCTTCGTTTTGCTCAAGGCGGTCGAGCACACGGTTCGCTTCGCGTGCCAGGGTGCCCAATTCGTCAACGCTGTCATCTGTCAGGCGTCGCCCGACCGCTGACCCAGCCACGGCGAGCAGTTCGCGATGCAAGCGCGCAATGCGTCGCAGTAGATTCACGTTCAGTGCAAGGTAGATCAATAGCCATCCCAGGCAGATAAGCCCGAATGTTACGCCGAGAAAGATAGTTAGCTGCTGCTCGCCCTCCAGATAAAGGTGGCGTTCACGGGTCAATTGCAGCCGCAGTTGCGGCTCACCCAGGCTGTCATGAAACAGCAGGTCGATACTCTGATGGCGGCCATCGACTACCTTGCGATTACCGATGCTCATCAATTCAGTCTGAAGCGCTGGCCGCTGCTGCTCGCTGGTCACAGGCAGCCAGGCCAGCTCGCCGCCCAATTGTTGCTGCAGCATGGTGATTCGCTTGCGGTCCATGAAGGTGCCGGCCAGCAGTACACCGCCGGCCCGTTCGCCGCTGCGAGCGGTATCGACTGCCACGATGATCAGCGGCACCCTGAAAACTGCCAGTAATTGCGCAGGCGGCGCCACATCCTGGGCCTGGAGCAGACGCACCAATTGCTGCTCAGCGCCTTCATGCAGCGCCTGCAAGCTGAAGGGTCGAACGCCAGAGAGGCGTTCCAGCGTCGTGAGGTCAAGCGGCCGCCAACTCTGCCGGCGCATGCCATTGGCAAAATAGCCGATGAAGTCGAAACCGCTGCGGCCCAACGTGGCAGCATCCAGCGGGAAGGCCGCTGGTACGGCCCCCGGTAGCGCCTGGGCCCATTGCCGCAGGCGGTTGGCGTCACGCTCGAAAGTACTGCCTAGCAACGCCCGCAGGCGTTCGGCTTCGGCAACCAGCAGGCGTTCGTCCTGTTTGTCCTGGGGCGCCAGCAGCATGCTCTGGGCTGCGAAGTAGATGAGCAGCAACACCAGCAGCAGCGGCGGGACTAACAGCCAGAGCAGTTTAGCGCGTAGCTTCATGCGGGCCCCCATACCCTTGTTCAACCGCCTGATGCAGCCGGGCGAGCTCGCCTGGCTCGACGCCAGCCCGCGCTACTGCGAGCCGCCCGTACAGGTTGCGGTCAAAACATGAAGATTTGGCATCGATGCTTGAGAGTAAAGTCGAAAAAAAGCCGATGTGCCGGTGAACACTGTACGGCACGACTGTGCATGCGGCTGCGTGTTTCGCATGCACATCCGGGGGTTAACTGATTGCCGCTGTCCATTGCAGACAGCGGCAGATTCCCAATCTTGCGTTTATCGGCACATGCGCTTGATAGCGCGGTCGGCGGCAGCTTGGAATACCCGCCTGAGCGCCTCCAGTTGCTCCTGGTTGAAAGCCTTGGCACAGGTCAGCCCTTGCAGAAAGCCGATTCCCCAAGCTTTGGTTTCAGCCAGTTCCTGACGGTTTTCGGCGTCGGCGATATCACCCAGGTGCAGTGCTGCGGGGTGCTCGTAACGGTCTTCCAGCGCCAGTTTGCGTAGCTCCTCCAGCGCCACCTTGAACTCGGCAGCGGCAACATCGTCCAGGCCCAGGTGCTCGTACTGCAGCAGGCTTAGACGGTCGGTGGCGGTCATCTTCGAATCTCCGTTTCACAGTAGTGGAGCAAGTGCGAGAAATTCACCCAACCGCCGCGACGCATCCGGATGCCAGCGAAGGTGGTGTGCTTGATGGTTGTATACCACAACTCAGGCCCATGCCCCTAGCGGCGCGCGCCATACGGCCATGAGCCGGGGGCGGTACTGTCGACTGCGTAATATCAGCAAAAGCCAAACAGCCGCTGCGGGGTGTCCCACATGACCTGGCGACGTACCTGGGCATCGGGCATCAATCGCTCTGCAAGCTTGAGCAGCAACCGATCCTGTCGAAACCTATCGACGCGTGCCGGGCTGATACGGTTGCAGACAGTCATCCACAAGCGTAACAGCGCCTGTGGCGGATACAGCACGGCCGGGCGCTCGAGCGAGGGCGGCAAGTCGGGGGATTCACTTGGCCGTGGGTGCGCATGGCGAACATTGGATCCAGCGCTGAAAACCCGCTACCCTTGAGCGCCACGCCAGCTTGCCAGCTGGCGTGCCTCAATCCCTATGGAGTTTCATCGACATGAACGTCTCGTTCCGCCCCACGTGGTTGCTTGCCCTCGCCCTGCCTCTCGCACTCGCTGCCTGCGGCGACAACGAACCCAAGCAACGCGCTGCCTTCAGCGAATTCCTGCAAACCCGCATCATCGACAAGCCCGGCGTTCACGTTCCCAAGCTCAGCGCCGATGAGTCGAAGGCGTTCGGCCCCTACAGCGACCACTACGCGGTCATTACCCACTTCAATAGCGCCATGGATGACGCCGTCAAGCCCCTTGGCGGCCTGCTGCAAAAAGGCGCGGTGCGTTCGCTAGACGATATCACCAGCCGCCGTGACGACATCAAAGCAGTACAGACCGGCCTTAACGACATGGGCAGCGAGCTGCAAGTGCAAAAAGCCAAGGCCGATAGCGCCCATGCTCAGCTCAAGCAGCCGGAAGATCTCAAAGTGGTCTACGACAAAGCGTACGCCCGCACTGTCAGCGTGCCGGCCGATACCTTCCTCCAGGTGCTGCCGCAGATCAACGGCACCCTCGACAGTAGCCTGAAAGTGGCCGACTACGTCGAAGCTCATAAAGCACAGATCCAGATCAACGGGCCGGTCGTCAAGGTCACCGACCCTACGGTGCAGGCGCAACTCAACGCGTTGCTGCAGGACCTGACCAATCAGGCCAAAACCGTGCAGCAGGCTCAGGCGCAGCTTAAGACTGTGATGCTCGGTCGCTGAACCCCATCAATCCAGGCGTGGCAGCATGATCGCCACGCTCAAGCCGCCACGCTCGCCCAGATTTGCAGTGATAGCGCCTGCGTGCAGCTCGACGGCGCGGCGAGCGATGGCTAACCCCAGGCCGAAGCCATCGCCACCCTGCTGCCCACCGCGGTCGAACGGTTCGAAAATGCGCTGCAGGCGGGATGCTTCTACCCCCGGCCCCTGGTCAACGATCAGTACCTGCAGCTGGTCGCCAGCGCCGATCAGCAAGGCCTCGACCCGCACTTCACTGCCCGCTGCGGTATAGCGCACGGCGTTACGGATCACGTTCTCGAAAGCACGATACAGCAGTTCTTCATGCCCCTTGGTGACGAATGCGCTGGCACCCTGCAGGGTGACCTGCGCCTGTTTCATACTGGCTTCGAAGCGGGCATCTTCGACGATCTGGGCCAGCAACTCGACGACATCCAGCTGGCCATGCTCGCTGCTGGTCTGTTGCGACTGCACCCTCGCCAAGGTCAATAGTTGCTCGATCAAGTCATCCATGCGCCGCGATTCGCGCTCGATGCGCCCAAGCATCTGCGTGCGCTCAGGCTGCTGGCGCAGCAGCCCGATGGCAACGTGCAAGCGAGTCAAAGGCGAGCGCAGTTCGTGGGAGATATCGTGAAGCAGTTGCTGCTGCGCCTCGACCAACGCTTTGAGCTGCCCAGTCATGCGGTCACAGTCTTCGGCCAGCTCGACGATCTCATCGCGGCGCCGTCCCAGACGCGGGCGTATACGTACATCGAACCGGCCTTGGGCAACCTGGCCCATGGCCTCACGCAGCCAGGCCAACGGTCGGGTCAGATAAAGACTGCACAAAAAGGCGAACAGAGCACTCATCAGCGTTCCGGTCAGCAATGGCCCCATCGCGCGCGGAGGTGGCGCCTCGTTCAGGCGGGCGGGTACCGAGGCGCGCAGCACCAAGGCTCGCCCGCCTTCGTCGAGCAGCGCCCTTTCAAAACGCGGCGTTTGCACGGCACGCCCGGCCAGCAGGTGGCCGGTGCCGTCATACAAGCCGACCTGCACCTCTGGAGGCTGAGGTGAAACCTGCAAGTATTGACGGCCAGCCTGTTCGCCATAGCGGTGTAGCAGGTTCAGCTCGGTGGCCAGCATTGAGCGCAACCCTGGGGTGTCACCGCGCAATTCGTCGAGCATGAAGGCGCCGGCACCGACCAGGAAAGTCAGGCTGTTGGCCAGCCAGAATGCCACGAACAGCTTCCAGAACAGGCGCCGGCGTATCATTCGACGATCAGCATGTAACCCATGCCGCGCACGCTCTGGATCCAACTGCTGCCATCGACGCGCGGGCCGAGCTTCTGGCGGATGCTGCTGATATGCACATCGATGCGCCGGTCATAGGCGGTCAGCGGCCGTCCCAAGGCGTTGAGCGACAAATCCTGCTTGCTCACCAACTGCCCCGCTTGGCGCACCAGGGCTTCGAGCAGACTGAATTCTGTACCGGTCAGGTCCAGCGGTTTCGCCCCCCACTGCGCCTTGCGCCGGGCCGGCCACAGGGTCAGCGCGCCGCGGCCTATCGCCTCTGCGCCCTGACTCTCGGCCAATATTTGCGGATGCACTCTGCGCAGGATCGCCCGCAGGCGGGCCACCAGTTCACCGGGTGAGCTGGGCTTGGGAACATAGTCATCGGCGCCAAGCTCCAGCCCGGCGATACGGTCAATGTTGTCACCACGTGCAGTCAATAACAGCACCGGCACTTGGCTCTGCGCACGAATGCGCCGTAGCACTTCGATGCCTGAGATGCCTGGCAACATCACGTCCAGCACCACCAGACGATAGTGCCCGCTCAAGGCACGCGCCTCGCCCTCCTCGCCAGTGGCCACGGCCGTGGCCTGAAAGCCCTCGCGCGCCAGGTAAAGGGCAAGCATTTCGGTTAGTTCGCGGTCGTCATCGACCAGCAGTACGGGAATCATGGTGGGTCAGGTGCCAGCCTCTGCAGAGGTGCAATGATCGCCTTGCATGAACAGCAAGTGGGCAAACTTTACACATCTTTACCCTCGGTTAACGGCGCCGTACACAGCCCGCCCGTATGCTCATCGCCCGCTTCCCGGCAGCCCCGCGCTGCTCTTTAATGCCCGCCTGGAACCTTCGATGAACTACCCGCGACTGTTGCTCTCCCTCCTCGTGCTCAATGCTTCCTTAGCCCAGGCCGAGTCGTTCAGGATCGCCGACATCCGC
>NZ_JBJJLN010000070.1:0-15733 GCF_046230725.1 Pseudomonas sp. KCJK9000
CAAAAAAATCCGACACCAGATCACTGGTATCGGATTTTTTCGCCCCCAACCCTGGACTCAAATGCTTAAGTGAACAGCATTACGCCTTCTGGCGATTTTTTTTCGGTCTGCCGATCCGTCGGGTTCCTACAGCCTCCAGCCACTTTTTTCACAGGCCGCTCATTCGAGCGCATTGCTTTGGACTGGCACAAATAAATGTCTGTGATGAGGGCGCCTATCCCTTCGCGAACTGTGCACAGTCGTTGAAGACTCCCGTATTCCCGCTGCTAGTCGCAGGCGCCATCGTGGGACATCTTCGACCTCATGCAGCCGCTCAAGGCGATCACGACCCGCGACACGGTCGATGTAGCCTTACGCGCGTGAGAAAGCCAGTGCTTTCACCTAGCCTTCATACCCCTACCAGCCACCTACTTCTTGGGAGAGAACCATCAAGGCCCTATCAATCGTCCAGCCCAGTGGCACCCGAATCGCTGCTGGCGTAAAAACCCTCGAAGTCCGTCGCTGGCATCCAGGCTTGAATCCCACCGAGGATCTTCTGATCGTCGAAAACGGCCGTTTTCTCCACGCAGATGCAGATGAGGACCACGACGGCATCGCCGTGGCGATCGTGCGCATAAGAGCCGTACGTCCTTTCGTGCTTGCTGACATGGCTGCAGCCTGTGCAAGTTACTTCGAAGAGGGTTGGCTCGCATGGGAATTGACTGATGTGAGGCCGATTCGCCCGTTTTCTGCCCGCGCAGCACGGGGTATCTATGAGGTCGAGGTTTCTACTGAGGCTTGCGAAACACCATGACTGATGAACATCGCGATGACCGCTCCATCCACCAGGCAGCCTGCCACTGCGGCACTGTGCGGTTTTCTCTGCGCCTGACCGACGGCCTGCACACCGCGCGCCGTTGCAATTGCTCATATTGCCGAATGCGTGGCGCTGTGGCGGTGTCTGCCAATCTGGACGACATCACGGTCACCCATGGGCAAGAGGCGCTTACGCTTTATCAGTTCCATACCCAGCAAGCCAAGCACTACTTCTGCTCCAAATGCGGTATCTACACCTTCCACCAGCGCCGTTCAGCGCCGGATCAGTACGGGGTCAATGTCGCCTGTATCGAGGGCATGAGCCCGTTCGATTTCGCCGAGGTGCCCGTAAGCGAAGGGCGCTCTCATCCCAACGACAGGATGGATGGGCAGGCGGTGGTTGCGGGGTGGCTGCGGTATGAGGCCAATCCCGGCGCTGAAAAAGCCTGAAACGTTGCACCTAGCCGCCTATGAGCGGCTGGAGCTGTCTTAATATCCTTACCGTTAGTCGGATATTCAAAAGCCCTCCTATCCACCGTCTAGCCTGCACCCTAGCGTCAGGGATAACGCTAATATTTGGTCCATGAAGGACCGCTACGCCTCGTCGTCCCGACGCTATATCTGCTGAGGAGACGACAATGAAAATAACCCTGAAACACTTAGCGTATCTGGGGGCAAGCTTCACCAGTACGCTAGCCGTGGCCGATACGGCCAGCCCCCCGGTACTGTCACCCGCTATTCCCTTCGATGTCACCGCCCAAGCGCCCTTTACCCTGGACAACCTGCAACACGATTTTGACGTGCTGTCCTGGCAAACCTTCGTCGCCCTGAACTGGCCCGCCAACGCCGACGGTAGCGCCAATACCGCGTCTAAGATCGGCGGGCCCGGCAAGACGGTGTGGGAGTCCTGGAAAGAGAGCTACGAGATTTTTCTGCCCAAGGGGCAGAAACCGGTGGCGTGGGATCAGCAGGCGCCAGTTCCTGCGGCCTGCCAGGGCAAGGGCGACCTGCCGGTGCTGCAGCAGATGGGCAAGGTCGCGGGGGTGCTCGATGAGTTCATCCAGCCCTTCAAGACGGGCCCGTTGGTCGATCAAAGCGGGACCTACACGCGCAACGCGATCATGGTCAACCAGCCGATGTTCGATGACATCGTCAACAATGGGCTGTACAGCAAGGAAGGTCAGCAGGCATTTCTGAGCAAGGCCGACAACCGCATCGCTTTTGCCTGTGGCTCGTCAGAGGACAAGCAGGTGGGCGCAATCATGGTCAAGTCGGCGTGGAAGGTGCTCGACGCCAATGACAACCCGCAGGAATTCCACGCGGTCGACGCGTTGGTCTACACCCCAGGCAACGCCGACCCGAACAAGGGGGCAGTTATCCCCGAGTCGTGTGCGGCGCAGAAGGTGGGGCTGGTGGGCCTGCATATCGTGCACAAAACCAAGAGCGCGCCGCAGTGGGTCTGGTCGACCTTCGAACATGTGCGCAACGTGCCGGAAAAAACCACGCCCATCAACGAGCGCAAAGGGCCTTACCTGTTCTATGACGCCAAGGCTAGCGACCGGCCGGTGAACGAGCCGCCTGCGCAACCCTGGGACCCGTCGAAAAAGGCCACCCCCTCGCAGATTGTGCGTGAGGTTCCCATCACTGCGGCTACCCATCAGCTCAACGCCCAGTGGCAAGGTGCGCTCAAGGGCACAGTGTGGGCCTACTACCAGCTGATCAGCACTCAGTGGCCCACCGATGCGGCGGACGACTGCCAGGTGCCGTCGCCGACCAACCCGCTGGGCACGCCTGCACCGAACTTTCTGGCCAACGCCACGCTGGAAACCTACAACCAGGGCACCGTTCCACAGGCGTCTTCCAGCTGCATGGAATGCCACAACAACGCCACAACCCGCGTGACCCAATCACCGCGCACCAGCTTCGCCGATTTCACTTTCCTGCTTGAACGTGCTCAATCTACCGGCGCCAAGGAGTGATGCCATGAGCGACCAAAGTCTGCAGAATTTCATCGGTTTGTCCGCTGTCCTTACAGGCCTGTCGGCCAAGCTGCTGGCGCCCTCCCTCGACCCGATCAACCTGCCGCCGGTGTTCTTCGCCACCGCCCAGCAAGGCATGGGCACCGAGGCCTTCAGCAGCTTGCTGGAGCTGTTTGCCAGCCTTCAGGGCCAAACGCCTGCGCAAATAGCCAGTGCGGTGTTGAGCAACGCCAACCCGCAAATCGCTCAAGGCGCCCGTTCAATCATGAAGCTGTGGCTACTGGGCAGTTGGTACCAGCCCTATGACCTGGGCAGTGCGCGCCAAGGTGATACGCATGTGATCAGCGACCAGGCCTACAAGGAAAGCTGGGCATGGAAGATCGCTCAGTCTCACCCCATGGGCTACAGCCAGTACCACTTCGGCTACTGGGCTGAGCAGCCACCGACCCTCAAGCAATTTACCGGTGTCGACGCCAAGGAAGGGCAGCAGCCATGAGCAATGTACAAACCCAGACCATCGAAACCGCCGACGTGATCGTGGTAGGCGCCGGAATGGCCGGCAGTGTCATGGCCTATCAGTTGGGCCTGGCCGGCTTGAAAGTGCTGGTGCTCGAGTCGGGCCCGGCCATTCCCCCCAACCGCAGCGAGTACCTGGAGCGCTTCTACACGGCCGTGCTCAAGTCGCCGGAAGCGCCTTATCCGCCGCAACAGAGCGAGCAGACCCCAGCCAGTCAGTTCGCGCCGCGGGCAACCATCCAAGACCTGATCACTGCTGGCAGCACAGACCCAGACAAAGCGCAGAAAAGCTACCTGGTGCAAAAAGGCCCACTGCTGTTCGCCAGCACCTATGAGCGGGTGGGCGGAGGCACCATGTGGCACTGGATGGGCACCGCGTTGCGGCTATTGCCCAATGATTTTCGCATGCACAGTGCGTACAAGGTCGGCGTCGACTGGCCAATCTCTTACGATGACCTGCAAACCGCCTACTGCCGCGCCGAGGAAGAAATGGGCGTTTCCGCCGATGTTGCGGCGCAAACCTACCTGGGCGTGACCTTCCCCCAAGGTTACCAATACAGCATGCACGGCATTCCGCCGTCGCTGGTGGATCAGGGCCTGGGCAAGGGCATCGATGGTACTCAGTACCAAGGTTTCAATCTGCAGGTGCGGCAAACCCCAGCCGGGCGTAACTCGCAGAACGACAATGGCCGCCGAGTCTGCGCTGGCAACACCAGTTGCACACCGATCTGCCCGATCCAGGCCAAGTACGATGCCACGGTGACCATGGCCAAGGCCTTGGATACCGGTAACGTGCGCATCCTCTATCAAACCGTGGCCAGCAAGGTGCAGGTCGATGCCAACGGCGTCACCGGTATCGACTACATCCAGTACCAGGACGACGGCACGCGCCAGCACGGTGCCGCCCAAGGCCAGCGCTATGTGATCGCCGCCCATGCCATCGAAACGCCGAAGCTGCTGCTCAATTCCGTTGGGCCCCACAGCCCCAATGGCGTTGCCAACAGCAGTGGGCAGGTTGGCATGGGGCTGTCCGACCACCCGGTGTATCTGGCCTGGGGCCTGATGCCTGAGGGCAAGCCGTTGTTCCCGTTTCGTGGGCCGCTGTCCACTTCCGGCATCGAGGACATGCGCGATGGAGCGTTCCGCAGCCAGCGCGCGGCTTGGCGGATCGAGATCGGCAATGAGGGCTGGAATTGGTCGAAGAACGATCCGTATGCAACGGTCTGTGATTTCATCGACGGCACCAACGATGCCGGCGCCAACCCCCAAAACCTGGCGTTGTCCGGCGAGGCCTTGGTGCAGAAGCTCAACAGCGTACTGACCCGCCAGTTCCGTCTGGGCTTTCTGGTCGAGCAACTGGAAAAAGACCCAGACAAGGCCCTGTGCCGAGTGGAGTTGTCGAAAGAGTTCACCGACGGCCTTGGTCTGCCTCGGCCCCAGATCACCTACGACTTTTCTGACTACACCAAGGAGGGCTTCAAGCAGGCGCGTCTGGCTGCCACGCACATCATCACCGAGCTGATGGGCGCCACCGAGCTTACCGACCTTGACCCGGACCCCAAGAAGGGGGCACAGACGGTGTTCGAATACGGTGGCCAGCACTATGCGTTCTATGGCGCAGGCCACTTGATGGGCACCTACCGTATGGGCTCGGATCGCACCAAGTCGGTGGTCGACAAAGACCAACGCAGCTGGGATCACCCCAACCTGTTCCTGGTCGGCGATGGTGTCTTCCCCACCACAGGGACGGCAAACCCGACGCTGACCATCACCGCGCTGACTTTCCAGGCCGCCGATGTGGTCGCCAGCGACCTGCTCAAGCGCACGGTGCATGTGCAGGCCAACCAGGCATGGCAGGGCACCGGTGTGCAGGTCAATGGGCAGAGCTGGCAGCTGGCGGTATGCACTGGCGGCCGATGGACAGCCAACCCGAGCACCGGGATGGTCGGCGCGGCAGGCAACCCCGGGTTGATAGCTGCGCCTGGCTATACATTGCCCGGGCAACCGGAAGGCGCGTTGATCGGGCGTATCGGCACTGGCGGTGTGCCCTTCCTGGTCGGCGACCAGGCGCAGTTGCCGCGTGGTCAGCAGGGCGAATTGCAGCTGTGCATCAACGATGACCTCACCGGGCGTTATGGCGCTGGGCTGAGTGACAACATTGGCAGCCTGACTGTGGAGGTGCGTTTCGGGGCGCTATAAGCGCTGACTTGCAACACCCCGCAATGCCACAGCGTTGTGGGGTGTTGCGCCTTGATGAGAGTTGGCGCTTGGAGGCTTCGAGGTAATGGGAAAGGGACCAAATAATGCATTTGCAGGTTGTTATGATATAACATCTGCGAATTAGAGCCTGATTAGATTCGGCCATCCAGCCCTTGCGCCAACACGCGCTCTTACCTTGTCGCTTCAGGAGCCTCCATGCGATTTACCCCGGCCTCCCTTGCCATTTTCACGGCAATGGTTACCCCTGACATTTTCGCCGACCAGACCGGCAGCTCGACCATCACCCTGGGTGAAGTGAACATCACCCACACAGCAGGCACGGCATTGAGTACGGAAAATGTGCTCACCTCGGTGGATGTGCTGGGCGGCGATCAGGTCAAGGACAAGAACGTGATGAACAGCTGGCAGTTGCTGGGCCAAATGCCAGGTATTCAGCTGACCGAAACGGGGCAGGGGGCGGAGTCGGGCAAGGTCACGTTCCGTGCGTTCAATGGCGAGGGCTACATCAATGGCATCAAGACCCTGATCGACGGGGTGCCAAGCAACGTCAACAGTGGCAACCAGCGCTTCATCGACATGATCTTCCCGCTCGACATCGAATACATCGAGGTGGTGCGCGGGACCAACGACCCGCGCTATGGGCTGCACAACATCGCAGGCAACATCAACTTCGCTACCCGGCAGGGCGGCAATTATGCCGACAGCCGCCTGACCTACGGCAGCTTCGACACCCGTGAAGTGCAGCTGGCGGTGGGCCATGAAGAGGGCAACTTCGCCCAGAACTACTTCCTGGCCAAGCAGGACAGCAATGGCTACCGTGACCACAGCAATTCCAACAAGTATTCCCTGGGCGGCAAGTGGTTCGTCAGCAGCGACGAGCAGGACATGCGTGTTGGCGTGATCGCGCGTTTGTATCACCACCAGGCTCAGGAGCCAGGTTTCCTGACCCGCCAGCAGATGCACGACAGCCGCACCCAGTCGCCAGCCAAGAACGGCAACGATGGCGATGACCGCGACATGAAGCACCTGAGCCTGCACGCCGATTGGCAGTTGGCTGACGACCTGAGCCTGAACGGTAAGCTCTACTACAACAGCTACAACGATGACCGCACCATCACCTTCACCGACTACCGCCCCGGCAATGCGCCGCGTCAGCGCAGGCAGTGGGACGAACAGCAAAGGGGCATGCTCAGCAACCTTACCTGGCGCGCCAACGACTTGGTGACTTTGGATGGCGGCATCAACTACGAAGAGCAGGACAACGCCTACCGCCGCATGCGTTATGCCTACGGCGTGCCGACCAATTTCGATGCCCCACCTGCCCGCGTGCAGGACGATGATCGCTATACCCTGCGCAATATCGGGGGCTATGTGCAGGCCGTGGTGCAACCGACCGAGTCGTTGAAGATCATCCCTGCCATGCGCGTTGACAAGTTTTCCGGCAACACGGAGCTGCCCAATGGAGTCAACGCATCGTTGCAGGATTACGGCTGGATCCGCCAGCCCAAGCTCAGCGTGATTTATAGCCTGACGCCGGAAATCGACCTGTATGCAAACTGGGGCCGGACTTTCCAGATTCTGACCGGCTCCAACGCACCGGCCTACATGACCCCAGGGCAGGCCTCTTACGACCCATCGATCAACACAGGCAAGGAAGTCGGCGTCAAGTTCCAGCCGTTTGCCGGTGCCCAGGCGCGGGTTGCCCTATGGCAGCAGGACGCCACCGACGAAGTTGCCAATATGCCCAGCACCGGCACCACGGTGGGTCTTGGCGAAACCCGGCGCCGTGGCGTGGATATGCAACTCAGCGCCCAGTTGGATGAACAGTGGACCCTGTGGGCTTCCCATGCCATCCAGGAAGCCAAGGTGGTCAAGGCCTATTCGGCAAGCGGCCAGTCGCTGGCCGGCAAGCAGGTGTTTTCGACCCCGCGTTACATCAGCAATCTGGGCGCCGACTACCGCTATAACGATGACTGGAAGTTCGGCATGCAAGGTCGTGCCCAAGGTAGTTACTACATCGATGAGCTGAACGAGCAAGGCAAATACGGAGGCTTCGTGGTGGTGGACGCCAGTGTCAGCTACCGCATCAATGCGTCCACCAGCGTGGACTTGCAGGTCAAGAACCTGCTCGATCGTCAGTACGCCTACGTCTGGTACGACAATTTCTTCTGGGGAGGCGATGACCAGGCCATGTTCTCACCGGCGCCTGGCCGTTCGGCATTCGTGTCGATCAACATGAGTTTGTAATCTCTGGTCCCGCAAGCCATCTGCCGGTGCCGCTGAATGACCATTCGGCGGATCGAATGAGGCGTTGGTGGCAGTTTGGAACCTACGCACCTGCCCGCTCTTGGCGGGCTTTTTTATGCATCTTTGAGAAACGAAGCGCTCTGCTTCGCTGTCTTGAATCTAGAGTACGGGCTTTGTACTACGGTATCGCGTATGGTGGCCATGTGGGCGTCATGCAGGGACGAGATATTGCTTCAAGCTGCGTGGGGCTATGAATGCGCAGCGCATAACCTGCCCTGGCACTATTCTCCTTAATGATCGGGCATGCAATCGATGCGGGCTCGGTGGCGAACGACACCAGGATATGTATGAGTCTGCAGAAGCGAAACAATGTGCATATCACTGGCGACGGTAGCGTCACGCTGATCCTGGCCCATGGTTTTGGTTGCGATCAGTCGATGTGGAAGTTTTTGCTGCCGCATTTCAGCGCTCGAATGCGTGTCATTACTTTCGACCTCACAGGCGCCGGGGAATCTGACCTGCAAGCCTATGACCGGCAAACGTATGGCTCGCTTTGGGCCCACGCCACCGATCTGAATGCCATCATCGACGAATATGGTGAAGGCTCGGTGATCGTGGTCGGGCATTCGGTGAGCGCTACCGTCGCCTTGCTGGCCGAGCGGTTGCAGCCCGGCCGGCTGGCCGGCTTGGTGATGATCGGTGGCTCGCCGTGTTACGTGAATAGCGACGACTATGTCGGCGGTTTTTCGCTGGAGGAGGTGCGGGGGCTGCTCTGCGCCATCGACGAAAACTACCTTGGGTGGTCCAGCACCATGGCGCCAGTCCTGATGGGCGCATCCGGTGAGCCTTCGCTGCAGGAGGAGTTGTTGAGCAGCTTTTGTCGCACCGACGGGCAGATTGCCCGGCATTTTGCCCGGGTAATTTTTTTGTCCGACCATCGCCAGGATGTAGTCGGGCTGCAGTTGCCGACACTGATTCTGCAAAGCCGGGAAGACCCAGTGGTGCCGGTCGCCGTGGGCCAATACCTGAACGGCATTCTACCCAATAGCCAGCTGGTGCTGATCGATAACCTGGGCCATTACCCCCAGCTGAGCGCGCCGAGCGCGTGCACTGCGGCGATGGAGGATTATTTCGCCAAACTTGGCTTTGGCCATGAATGACCCTGCCTCGCTGTTTTCCGAGCAGTACTTCGACTGTGCCCCCTGTGGCTTGGTGGTCATGGAGGCCGACGGGACTTTGCTGCGCTGCAATGCGACATTGAGCAACTGGCTGGGCTACGACAACGACAGCTTGCTGCTGCGCAGCTTTGACCAGTTACTGACGCTGGCGGGGCGCACGTTCCAGCTCACACACTGGGGCCCTTTGCTGAACATGCAAGGCTCGGTGTCCGAGGTCAAGATTGGCCTGTGCCACCGTGAAGGTCATGTGGTGGCCATGCTGCTCAACGCAGTGAGGCGTGAAACATCCGAGGGGGTGCGTTATCAGCTGGCGCTGTTCAGCACCACTGAACGTGACCGCAACGAGCATCTGGTGTTTCAAGCCATGCAGCGTGCCGAGGAGCTGCTGGCACAAAAGGTCAGCGCAGAGCAGGCCTTGCAGCGTGCTCAGGATGAACTGGCCGCCGCTTACGCCCAAGCCCAGCAGCGTGCGTTACACGCCGAGCAGATGGTCGCCGTCGCCAGCCACGACCTGAAAAACCCCATGACAGCCATCAAGATGGCAGCCCAGTTGCTGGCACGCGATGCCCACAGTGACCGAGCCCGTCGGCTGCTTTCGAGCATTAGCACATCGGCCGAGCGCGCCCAGCGCATGGTCGTCGACCTGCTGGACTTCGCTTCGATCAGGCTGGGGCAGGGCCTCAGCGTGCGGCGGCGAAACGTGGATTTGCTCGAAGCGGTGGACCAGTGCGTAGGCGAGCTCAGGATAGCCTTGGGCAACACCTGCATCCGTCACCTTTCGCGAGGGCGAGGTCAGCTCGAGGTGGACCATGACCGGTTGCACCAGATGATCGGCAACCTGGTCGCCAACAGCGCGGCTTATGGCGACATGCGCTTTCCCATCACCATCACCACTGATTTCAGCGACGAAGGGGTTGCCCTGAGCGTGCACAATCACGGCCCTTGCATCGCCCAAGAGCTGCTGCCGGTGTTGTTCGAGCCCATGACTCGCGGCAGTTGCCAGCCCGCTGCGCTGCGCTGCGCTCGGTCGGGCTGGGTCTGTTCATCGTCAAGCAGATCGTCGAAGCGCACGGGGGGCGTATCAGCATGACGTCCAACCCGGTTTATGGCACGACATTCTCGATTTTTCTGCCCGCTTGACTGGCGCGCTCGGTCAAGCTCGCTCAGCAGCGGGCCGGGTGTTAGATCGAGCGTTGGTTCACCCGCTTGGACAGCGCCTCAGCGCTTTCTTTACGTTCGCTGTAGCGGTCCAGCAGGTAGGCATCGCGGCCACGCAGCAGCAGCGTGAACTTCATCAACTCCTCCATCACATCCACTACCCGGTCGTAGTAGGAAGAGGGCTTCATGCGATCGTTCTCATCGAACTCCAGAAATGCCTTGGGTACCGATGATTGGTTGGGGATCGTCACCATACGCATCCATCGGCCCAGCACACGCATCTGGTTGAGAGCGTTGAACGACTGTGAGCCGCCACACACCTGCATGACCGCCAGGGTCTTGCCCTGGGAAGGCCTTACCGCGCCAAGGGCCAGGGGTATCCAGTCGATCTGCGCCTTGAATACAGCGGACATCGCGCCGTGGCGCTCGGGGGAGCACCATACCTGGCCTTCGGACCACAGCACCAGCTCGCGCAATTGCTGAACCTTTGGGTGTTCGACGGGGGCATCGTCGGGCAGTGGCAAACCGCAGGGGTCAAAGATGATGGTCTCGGCACCCATCAGTTCCAGGATGCGTGCCGCTTCCTGAGTCAGCAGGCGGCTGAACGAGCGCTCTCGGGTCGAGCCGTACAGCAGCAGGATGCGCGGCTTGTGGGTGGGCGCGGCTTGTTCGTTGAGCTTCTCGCAGGTTGGGGCGTCAAACAATTGCAGATCCAGGTTGGGCAAATCACCTGGGTGTTGGGCGGTCAGTTCAGTCATCACAGTTCACCTATCCGGTCCAGCGCTTGCTTGAGCTCTGTGGGTTCGAGCGCGCCATGGTTGAGGGCGAAGAAGGCAGCAAAGCGCAGGCGGATATGGTTGACGGTGGCATCGAAAGCCGCCTGGCTTTGTTCATCGCTGCCATCGACCTCGGAAGGGTCGGCCAGGCCCCAGTGGCTTTTTATCGATGGCCCGAAATAGACCGGGCAGGGCTCGCCACTGGCCTTGTCGCAAACGGTGATCACGATATCGGGTGGGCTATCTTGAAACTGCTCGGAGCCTTTGCTGTGCAGCGCTGTGGTGTCGACCCCCAAGCTCTGCAGCGTGCTGAGTGCTCGGGGGTTCAAGCGGCCACTGGGGAAGCTGCCGGAACTGACAGCGGTCATGCCCGGCGGCGCTACGTGGTTGAACAGGCCTTCGGACAGTACGCTGCGGCAACTGTTGGCGGTACACATGAACAGCACTTTCATCGATGGCTCCTAGGCGTGGAGGCTCAGCCGCAAGGCCAGCGCGGCCAGGGTCACGAGCAGGATGGGCAGGGTGAGCACAGTGCCCACCTTGAAGTAGTAACCCCAGGTGATGCGAATGTTCTTCTGCGCAAGCACATGCAGCCACAGCAAGGTTGCCAGGCTGCCGATGGGGGTGAATTTCGGGCCCAGGTCGCAGCCGATCACGTTGGCGTAGACCATGGCATCGTGGATCAGGCCCGTGGCATTGCTGCCCTGAATCGAGAGCGCGCCAATGAGCACGCTGGGCAGGTTGTTCATCACCGATGAAAGCAGTGCCGCGGCTACCCCTGTACCCAGGGTCGCGGCCCACAGGCCGTGCTCGGCTAAATAACTGAAAAGCTCGGCAAGGGCATCGGTCAGGCCCGCATTGCGCAAGCCGTACACAACCAGGTACATGCCCAGTGAGAACACCACGATCTGCCAGGGGGCATGCTTGATCACCCGGCGCGTGGAGATGACATGGCCACGGCCGGCGATGACCAGCAGGATAACGGCGCACAAGGCGGCCACGACGCTGACCGGCACGCCCAGCGGCTCCAACGCGAACAGCCCGGCCAGCAGCAGGCCCAGTACCCACCAGCCGGCGATGAAGGTAGCCCGGTCACGGATGGCCAGCGCGGGTACATCCAGCTGCTCTGGGGCGTATTGGGCCGGGATGTCTTTGCGATAGAACAGCCACAGCATCAACAGGGTGGCGGCGACGCTCACCAGGTTCACCGGCCACATCACCGAAGCGTACTGGCCAAAGCCCACGCCGAAGAAGTCGGCCGAGACGATGTTCACCAGGTTGGACACGATCATGGGCAGGCTTGCCGTGTCGGCGATGAACCCCGCCGCCATGACGAACGCCAGGGTGGAGGCGGGGCCAAAGCGCAGCGCGGTCAGCATGGCGATGACGATGGGTGTAAGGATCAATGCCGCACCGTCGTTGGCGAACAGCGCAGATACCGCCGCGCCCAGTAGCACCATCAACGCGAACAGTCGCCCCCCGTGCCCCCGGCCCCAGCGCGCCATGTGCAGGGCCGCCCATTCGAAGAAGCCCGCTTCATCGAGCAACAGGCTGATGATGATGATCGCGATGAAGGTGGCCGTCGCGTTCCATACGATATGCCACACCGCTGGAATGTCGCCGAGGCTTACCACCCCCGTGAGCAGAGCCAGCACTGCGCCGGCAACGGCGCTCCAGCCAACCCCCAGGCCCTTGGGTTGCCAGATGACCAAGGTGAGTGTGAAAACGAAGATCAGAGCAGCAGTCAGCATCTGTGGACCTCAGCAGCAGGCGGTTTGGCGAATGGGACGGTCTTGCATCGAAGCCAGGCGCCCTTGGTCGTTGTCCACCCAGGCCCGATGGGCCTGAAGCGTCAACTCCAGTACGCCTTTGATCCACTCTGGCAGCTCAGGGTGCAATCGGTAGTAGATCCATTGCCCCTGTCGGCGATCCTCCAGCAGCCCGCAGGCGCGAAGTTGTGCCAGATGACGCGACACCTTAGGTTGTTTGTCATCCAGAGCCCAGATCAGTTCGCATACGCACAGCTCTCCTTCGGCAAGGAGCATCAGCATGATGCGCGCGCGGGTTTCATCACCGAGGCATTTGAATACAGCGGAAGGAGTGAGGGGCATGGGAAACTTGAACATACGCTAATTCGGATATTCGAATTAACGCATATATGAATAATTTTGACTAGCTTTCGGGTTGGCACGGTGATGATTGTGGCGGCGCTGCTAAGGTAAGCACCTCGACGATCGAACATGAGGTTTAAGATGCTTTCGCACACGCAGATCATTGCCCGAAACCGTGACGCCTGGAATGCGTCGGCCGATCAGCACAGGCGCAGCGCCGAATGGCTTCGGCTAGTCGACGCCGTGCAGAACAAAAGCTTCTCGTGCCTGGACTCGACCTTGACCGAGCAATTGCAGCAGGTGGGCATCGCCGCAAAGGCGGTCATCCAGTTGGGCTGCAACAACGGCCGCGAAGCGCTGTCGCTCTTTGCGCTGGGGGCATCGGAGGTGGTAGGTGTCGACCAGTCCTCGGCGTTTCTCGAGCAAGCGCGGCTGCTGGCCGAACAATCCCCGTATTCACCTGAGTTCGTCGAGGCCGATATCCACGGGCTGGCGGCCAATCTTGACGAGCGCTTCGATGTTGCCCTGATCACCATTGGCGTATTGAACTGGATGCCGGACCTCGGCGCCTTTTTCCATCATGTTGCCAGGGTGCTGAAACCAGGCGGCACGTTGGTAATCTATGAAACGCACCCGTTTCTGGAAATGCTCGACCCTCAAGCCAGCGACCCTTGGCGTATCAGCAGTTGTTACTTCCAAACCGACCCGGTGGTTGAAACCGGTGCAATCGTCTATGAAGGCACCGGCGAGCAGAATGATCTGCAGTCCTACTGGCATATTCACCGAGTGGGCGATGTGCTGGCCGGTGTCATCGGCGCAGGGCTGCAGCTGCGTGCCTTCAACGAGTACCCGCATTCCAATCGGGAAGACATCTACGCGATTTATGAGCAAAACGCGTTGCGTATACCCATGTGCTACGTGCTGGTTGCAGGCAAGTGATCTACCGCACCAGCCTTGGGATGATTCGAACATAAATCAGCTCACTGACAAGCTCTACCAATGTCTGAGTAATCACAGCCGCGGCCGCCAGGCCGCCCAGGCCCTCCGGCAACGCCAGGGCCAATGGCAGCACTACCAGCGAGTTGCGTGTCGCGGCGCTGAAGGTTACCGAGCGTGCCTGGGCTACCGGCAGGCGCAGCAGGCGCGCTGAGGCCAAGCCCAGCAGTGGCGCCAGCAGCATGAAGCTGATGTATACCGGGATCACCGGCAGCAACTGGTCAAAATCCCGCAACACCAGGGCAACCTGCGAAGCGACCACAGCCACCAGCACCAACGCCATGGCCGGCACTGGCATCCACGCCCAGGCCTCGTTCCATGCCGCTACCATACGGTGGCGGCGGGCACTAACGTTCGTAAGGATGGCCAGCGCCATCGGCAATACGATCAG
The DNA here is from genome assembly GCF_046230725.1 of Pseudomonas sp. KCJK9000. NCBI lineage: Bacteria > Pseudomonadati > Pseudomonadota > Gammaproteobacteria > Pseudomonadales > Pseudomonadaceae > Pseudomonas > Pseudomonas sp. KCJK9000. The sequence goes on from NZ_JBJJLN010000070.1 coordinate 14,368, forward strand.
CAGTACGAACGCTTCCACGAAGGGGGTGATGCTGACCACCACCGCGCTGCTGTCGCCCAGCAGCAGGGTGAGGTACAGCGGCAGCAACACCAGCTGCGCCAGCAACAGTACTGGCGTTGCAGCCAGGGTCAGGCGCGCATCGCCTTTGCCAATGTGAGTGAACACCACTACGTAGTCGATACAGGGTGTGAGCAACACCATCAGGGCGCCGATCAGGATCGCCGGGTGTTCGCCCAGGCCGCGGCTCAGTGCCCACACCAGCAGCGGCACGAGGATGAAATTGGCGATCAGCAGCGCGGCCATGAAGCGGCGGTTGCCCAGACTCTGCCGCACGTCGAGGAAGGGGATCTGTAGAAACATCGCATACATCAGGACGGCGATGGCGGGGGTGACCAGCAGGTGAAGATGCTGAGCAGCATCAGTCGCCAGTAGGCCGAAAACCACGGCGGCCACTACGGCGGCAAAATAGAGGGGGATCTGCTGGCTTTCGAGTTGCTCTCTGGTCAAATGGGTGGCCTGTGCTTGGAAATGGTCATCGGTGCACAGGGTAATACGCGCCGGCGTCGAGTGGGCAGTGATTACATGGCCCAGCTCGCGCCGCCAGCGCTTTGGAGTCAGCCTGGATTGAGCCAGTCCACGCCGCGTTCGAGAATGATCAGGCTTAGGGTGCTGGAGTAGGCCGCGGGGTAGCAGGCCAGAAACCCACCCACTGGAAACAACCCATGTACCTCCAGTGGGTGCCCATCTGCGTTGGTCGCGCGAATATCGCACTGGTTTTCACTGACCTGGTAAACGTCGAACGGTCCATCGCGTTGCGCGTCTATGAGTTGCCACTGGGTGGGGTAGGTAGGCTTGGTCGGTTGCACGTTCACCAGACCATCGGCTGTGGTGAATACTCCTTTGCCGAAGTGCGGCCCGCTTCGCAGATAAATACGGTAGCCCGCTTGGCTGTAGCGAAAGTACAGCAACAGTGTCGGCGGCTGGGGGGCTTTGTCGAAGCTGATTAGCCCGAGCTCCTGCTCATGGCTCCAGTCTTTGTCCAGTGCATCGAGCATGCCCAGGGTATGGGTGCCATTCACCCCGTAGGCTGGAAGCTTATGTGGGCTGGCGAGCACTACTGGCCCTGTGGTCATGTTGCCCAGCACGTTGACCGGGTAACCGTCCACCTGCAGGTTGGCAGTGAATGAGCGTTCTACATCAGTAGGCATGAGGCCCTCCGCTAGGGCAGCTGATCGAGGCCCCAAGGTAGTCCCCATGCGACGGCGGCCCCACCTGGAACCTGTACCGCACGGCACGATGAAACGCAAAAGCCCGGCACATGGCCCTAATGCTGTTGGCTCGGCGTGAGCTCTTCGGTGTAGCGCAG
>NZ_JBJJLN010000071.1:0-15708 GCF_046230725.1 Pseudomonas sp. KCJK9000
TCCCGCAGGCATAATTGGCCCGAAACAAACGTAGGAGCGAGCGCAGCTCGCGATGCGCCGCGCGGGCGGCGCTCGATCTCACAGGCTCCCCAAATGCCATGCCATGATACGCAAGACGGCATGGATGGGATCGCTTACAGCGCCACGAATGCGGATGGTCAATGGTCGGGTTTCTCACCCGATGCAAAAGAATCGAAGGCCGATGAGTTCAAACTTTTGAATCAGAAAGAGACCGAGACCTCGTTCATTTGCCGATACGAGAGCAAGGACGAAGGCATCAGCCTGGCATTGAAAAAAATGATGCGCTGAGGCGCGGCCGTCCTTGTCATGGGATCTCAGATTTCATGACCGGGACGGTGTGCTGCACTAGCAACCATGATTGCGCTCGAACACATCAGTGCCCATCGCCTTGATCTGCCCCTCGATCAACGCCTCGAACGGCCGCAGCAGCTCATCGAAACTGGCTGGCTGCTCCAGCACGTTCAACGCCTGCACCACGGCCTCGATGGTCGACACCGCCCCCGGCTCCGGGGCCTTGCGCAGGCGATAGCGCGATGGTGTCACCTCAGCCAGGGTCACGCGGGGCAGAGCATCAAGCAGCGGATTCAAATACAGCAATTTGCGCGCCTTGCGCCAGGTGCCGTCGGGGACGATCAACAGGTATGGCCTATCGTCGGTTTCGCAATAGGCAGCCAGCGCTTGAGCCTGCTCGCCAGGGAACAACAGCACAGGGCGATAACCCGGCGTCGCCAGCAGCTCGGCCAGATCATCGAACACCTCCCCAACCCGCAGTTCGGCATTGACCAGGCCCAAGGCGGCCAGGCGCGCGGTATTCAATGCGTGGGCGGTTTCACTGGGGTGCTGCAGCAGGAGCACACGGGTGCGGCTGCCAAGGTTGGGGATCAGTGGGCAAAGACAATGGTCGAGCGGGCGCTGGCAGCGATCGCAGCGGGGTCTGGGCATGGGGTTCTCCGTTGACGGAGTATTTTGCCATATGCCGTGATTTTGGGCCCGCTTGGCGGGCCAAGGGCCTCAGCGGTTAAAACGCTCCGCCAGGCTATGCAGGTACTCGGCCATCCGCTCCAGATCCTGGCTGATTTCGGCCCCCTGTTTGGCCTGCCCCGCCGTCTGGTCGCACAGATGAGCTATACGCACGATCTGCTGATTGATGTCCTCAGCTACATGGCTCTGCTGCTCAGAGGCGGTAGCCATCTGCTGGCTCATGCCGGTGATGCGGCTCACCGCCTGGGCGATGCCGGTCAGCGCCGCCTGCACGGCCTCAACGCTGTGCACGCTGTCTCGGGAAATCTGCTCGCCTCGGCTGGCCGTGCTGACCGCCCGCTCGGCCCCGGCGCGCAACGAGGCGATGATCTGGTGAATCTCGTCGGTGGACGAGCGCGTACGCTGCGCCAACGAGCGCACTTCGTCTGCCACTACCGCGAAGCCCCTACCCTGCTCCCCGGCTCGGGCTGCTTCGATGGCGGCATTGAGCGCCAGCAGGTTGGTCTGTTCGGCAATCGAGGTGATCACATCGACCACGCTGCCGATCGACTGGGTCTGCTGAGCCAGGGCATTGACCGCCTGGCCGATGTCGCTGACTGCTTCACTCATGCTCCCCATGGCTTTGAGACTCTGCTGGGCCAGTTCGCTGCCATGCTGGGCCAGCTGATCGGCATCACCGGCAGCATGGGCAGTGCTCTGCACATTCACGGTCACTTGCGCAATGGTCGCTGCCATTTGCGCAATGGCAGTGGCCGACTGGTCGGTTTCACTGCGTTGGCGGTCGAGCATCTGAGCCTGGGCATCGGACAAGTCGGCCGACTGAGCGGCCCGCGATTTGACCCCAATGCCAGCATCCACCAGGCGAGTAAGCGCGGTTTGCAAACGCGCCTCCTCGCTGATGATCGCCAGGTCCAACTGGCCACGCAGGCCGCTGTTGTCGCTGTAGGTCAGGGCCACCAGTGGGCTGGTGAAGGCTTTGGGGTGCTCGGCAAGAGTGCGGCGGATCGCTCGGTTCTGTTGCTGTTCGAGTACGCACCAGGCCACTAGCATGCTTGCCATCAGCACCGCCAAAGCCCCGTAGGGCGGCAGCCACAGATAGGCCGCCGCCGACACCAGGCCAGCCCCGAGCAGAGGCCAACCATGCCCCAGTACGTAGCCCAGGCGAGCCGCCGCCGGAACCGCCGACTTGCCCCCGCGCAGGCGCGCATAGAGCGCTTGGGCGCGGCGGATCTGCTCGCGGCTTGGCACGGAGCGGACTGACTCGTAACCGCTGATGCGGCCATTTTCATAAATCGCCGTGACGTAGGCGCTTACCCAGTAGAAATCGCCATTTTTAGCCCGGTTCTTGACCACCCCCATCCACGGCTTGCCTTGCCTGATGGTTTCCCACATATGGGCGAACACGGCAGCGGGCATGTCCGGATGACGCACCAGATTATGCGGCTGCCCAACCAACTCTTCGTAGGTGAAGCCGCTGATCGCCACAAAGGCGTCGTTGCAATAGGTGATGCGGCTGTCCAGGTCCGTGGTCGAGATCAGGCGCTGTTCGCTGGGGAAGGTTCTTTCGTGCTCAGTAACGGGCATATTCATCCGCATCTCAAACGGTCCTTTCAAGATGAGTGGATCATCAACGCGCTTTATTTATTTAGCAGAGCGCTAGCAAGTTAGCGGTCAACTTTTGAAGGACATGAGTAGCACTCGAAAAATTTATCCAGAACGCACCCGTCATCCTGCGTAGAGCTGGCTTTTGAGCAGGTCACGGAACGTCTGAATCAGCGGTTCGCGACTACGGCCTCGGCGGATGATCAAAGAGAATGGCGCCTGATAGCCGAAAGTCGCAGGCGATAGCACTCGAAGATCACCCTTGTCGGCCCATGCTTGCGCATAATGTTCGGGCAGATAACCAATATAAGCCCCGGACAGGATCAGAATCAGCTGCGCCTCCATACTTTCCACGGTCGCGGCACTGTGTTTGAAACCGTGCCGAGCCAGCTCCGCCTGGCTCCAATAACCGCGCCCGACCATGCGTTGCTGGGTCACCACTTGCTCCGGGATGCGCCGTTCGGCAAACAACGGGTGGCGGCTGCTGCAATACAGCCAGTGCTGCTCGCGGTAGAGCGGTTGATAAAGCAGGCCGCTCATACGCGAGGAGAATGCGCCGATGGCCAGATCCAAGCGGTTGTCCTGCACCCCGAGCTGCAACTCGTAAGGGCTGGAAACCGACAGGTGCAAATGCACAGCGGGGTGTTCCTGGCTATAGGCACCGATGACCTCGGCCAAGGGTAGCGCGCGATCACCGACGGTCGAGTCGATCACCCCCAGGTTCAGAGTGCCGCGCAACTCGCCCTTGAGCGCAGCGGCGTACTGCTCGAAGCCGTCCAGTTCAGCCAGCAGGCGCAAGGTTTCCTGGTGAAACAGTTCACCTTTGCTGGTCAGGCTGAAACCGCCCCGGCCACGGTGACACAGTACAAGCCCCAAGGCCCCTTCGAGCTGGCTCATGTAGGTGCTGATGGCCGAGGTGGACAGATTCAGCTCGCGCTGGGCATTGGCGAAGCCCTGATGGCGCACCACGCTGACGAAGATGCGTAGCAGTTTCAGGTCGGGCAAGGTCGAGGCCATGGTGCAACAGTTCCGCAGCAGTATTTGCGGGAAGTCTAACCGCTGCGACCGGCGTTAGTTCAGAAATTCCTGAAGTAAGTATTTGCCGGTAGCGATTTTTCCTACGCACTACCTTGCGCAGACTTGGCCGAAACGTCCCTGCCCGCCAAGCATTGAGCCCTTGAAGGCGCGCGGCGGAACAGGTTCGAACAAACACAACAATCGACCGACTGATGAGGCCCACCGTGGACAAAGTTTTGCATCAACCACTGGGCGGCAACGAAATGCCGCGTTTCGGCGGCATCGCCACCATGCTGCGTCTGCCACACCTGCAAAGTGCCGAAGGCCTGGACGCCGCGTTCATCGGCGTGCCATTGGACATCGGCACCTCGCTGCGCTCCGGCACCCGTTTCGGCCCGCGGCAGATCCGCGCCGAATCGGTGATGATCCGCCCCTACAACATGGCTACAGGCGCTGCCCCGTTCGACTCGCTGTCGGTGGCCGACATCGGCGATGTGGCTATCAACACGTTCAATCTGCTCGACGCCGTACGCATCATCGAAGAGGCCTACGACGAGATCCTCGAACACAACATCATCCCGATGACCTTGGGTGGCGACCACACCATCACCCTGCCGATCCTGCGTGCCCTGCACAAGAAGCACGGCAAGATTGGCCTGGTACACATCGATGCCCATGCCGACGTCAACGACCATATGTTCGGCGAGAAGATCGCCCACGGCACCACCTTCCGCCGCGCCGTGGAAGAAGGCCTGCTCGATTGCGACCGCGTCGTGCAGATCGGCCTGCGTGCCCAGGGTTACACCGCCGACGATTTCAACTGGAGCCGCCGCCAGGGCTTTCGTGTCGTGCAGGCCGAAGAGTGCTGGCACAAGTCGCTTGAGCCGCTGATGGCCGAAGTGCGCGAGAAAGTCGGTGGTGGCCCGGTGTACCTGTCGTTCGACATCGACGGCATCGACCCGGCATGGGCGCCTGGCACCGGTACCCCGGAAATCGGCGGCTTGACCACCATTCAGGCGATGGAGATCATTCGCGGCTGCCACGGCCTGGACCTGATCGGCTGTGACCTGGTTGAAGTCTCCCCGCCTTACGACACCACCGGCAACACCTCGCTGCTCGGCGCCAACCTGCTGTTCGAAATGCTCTGCGTGCTGCCAGGCGTAGTGCGCCGCTGATACCGCTGAACCCCGGCAGGAGCCATGAGGGAGGGCCATAGAGGCCCGCCAACACAAGACAAAACCGCCGGGCGCCACAACGCGCCCGAGTGGTCGATCTCGCCATAATAAAGATAATCGGGAGACCCCCAATGGCCTTGGACATCATTGTTGTAATGATCTATACCGTCGGCATGCTCGGGCTGGGCTGGTACGGCATGCGGCGCGCGAAAACCCACGAAGACTACCTTGTGGCCGGGCGCAACCTCGGCCCTACCTTGTACATGGGGACCATGGCCACAACCGTATTGGGTGGTGCATCCACCGTCGGTACCGTTCGGCTGGGCTACGTGCATGGCATCTCTGGCTTCTGGCTGTGTGCGGCTCTGGGCCTGGGCATCATCGCCCTGAACCTGTTCCTGGCCAAACCACTGCTGCGCCTGAAGATCTTCACCGTCACCCAGGTGCTGGAACGCCGTTACAACCCTATGGCCCGCCAGGCCAGTGCGGCAATCATGTTGGCCTATGCGCTGATGATCGGGGTGACCTCGACCCTGGCCATGGCCACCGTCCTGCAAGTGCTGCTTGATGTGCCGTTCTGGGTGTCGCTATTGCTCGGCGGCGGCGTTGTAGTGGTTTACTCGACCATCGGCGGCATGTGGTCGCTCACCCTCACCGACATCGTCCAGTTCGTGATCAAGACCGTGGGCCTGATGTTCATCCTGCTGCCCATCTGCCTCTACAAGGCCGGCGGCTGGGATACCTTGGTGGCCAAACTCCCGGCGGCGAGCTTCAGCTGGACCACCATCGGCTGGGACACCATCATCACCTACTTCCTGATCTACTTCTTCGGCATCCTGATCGGCCAGGACATCTGGCAGCGGGTTTTCACTGCCCGTGACGCGAAGGTCTGCCAGCGCGCCGGCACCACTGCCGGTATGTACTGCGTGCTGTACGGGCTGGCATGCGCCCTGATCGGCATGTGCGCCCACGTACTGATGCCTGACCTTGCCAACCCGAACAACGCCTTCGCTGAGATGATCAAAGGGCAACTGCCCGAAGGCATCCGTGGCCTGCTGATGGCGGCAGCCCTGGCAGCGATGATGTCCACCGCCAGTGCCGGCCTGTTGGCAGCCTCGACCACCCTGACCGAAGACCTGTTGCCCAAGCTACGTGGCGGCAAGCAGTCCAGCCTGGGCGTCAGCCGCCTGTTCACCCTGCTCACAGGCCTAGCGGTGCTGGGCATCGCCATGGCAGTGAACGATGTGATCAGCGCCCTGACCTTGGCCTACAACCTGCTGGTCGGCGGCATGCTGATCCCGTTGATCGGTGCGATTTTCTGGAAGCGTGCGACCACCGCAGGCGCCATTGCCAGCATGTCGCTGGGCTTTGCCACCGCGCTGTTGTTCATGTTCAAGGACGGGCTGGATGCCAATACGCCGATCTACTACAGCTTGGTGGTTGGCTTGGTGAGCTTCGTGCTGGTGAGCGTGCTGTCGCGCAAACCGGTGGGTGAAGTAAAGCTGGCCTAATGGGCTAGCCTGCAGCGGCCTCTTCGCGGCCAAGCTCGCACCCTCGCGGATATCACGGCTTTGCAAGCCTGTGGGCCTGCTGTGCAGGGTTAGCCGCGAACGGGCCAATGATGCCCAAGCAGATGCAGCAGAAACAAAAAGGCCGCAGCACCCATCCAGGTACTGCGGCCTTTTTTGCATCTCAGCGACGGCGCGGCTGGCGCTTGCGCTGCTCTTCATCAGTCGGGATCGGCACCGGCTGCAAGGGTGGTGGAATCAGCCCCAAGGCGACGCCCAGGTCGTGGAGCCAGTTGAACATTTGGTTTCTCATAATGCCCCCTTGACGGGTCAGCCTCACGGCAATTCAATCCTGCGATGTTTCATACAGATCATAGTCCGATGCTCTGTACTACGCATGCCCTTATTCTTACAGATATGGCCTAGTTTGACGCGGATCAAGCGGAAACGGCGCATTCCGACGACTGGCTAATCGTTTCCCTTTGTTGCAAATCAATCCAAGCCTGCAAATTCGCCCCGCACATGCCTTGGCGCCACATCAACCAGGTTTGCGCATGATCGAACGGCGCCTGCAAGCGGTGCGCTTTGACCTGATCGCGCCCAGGCAGGCTATCTAACATCGACTGCGCCATCAGGGCCACCCCAGCGCCGGCAATCACGCAGGCCAGCATGCTTTGATAAGACTCGATTTCCATTACCCGCCCCATGGGCGTGTGCTCATGGGCATACCAGGCTTCCAAACGCATACGGTAGGAACAGCCTTGGCGGAACGTGAACACCGCTTTGCCAGCCACGTCCTTGGCACTGCGCACCTCTGCATGCTGAGGACAGGTAATCAACACCAACACCTCATCGCACAAACGCACGCCGTCCAGCCCTGCCAAGCGAGGTGGGCCGTCCACCAGTGCCGCATCCAAGCGATTGCTGAGTAGGCCTTCGAGCAATTCGCCACTGGGCGCTGCCCGCACCTGCAGATTCACGGCAGGGTATTGCTGGTGGTAACGCGCCAACAAGGGGGGCAAGTGAATGGCAGCTGTGCTGTACATGGTGCCGAGGACGAAATCGCCAGCCGGTTGACCGCCCTGCACTGCTGCCACGGCCTCCTCGCGTAATGCCCAAAGGCGGTGGGTGAAATCCAGCAGTACCTTACCCGCTGGGGATAGCTGCAAGCGCTGGCGCTCGCGCACGAACAGCTCCACACCCAGCTGCTCCTCCAACTGCCGCAGGCGTGTCGACAGGTTTGACGGCACGCGGTGCAGACGCTCGGCAGCACGCGTGACCGAACCCTCCTCGGCCACGGCCTGGAAGATGCGTAGTTGACTGAACTCCAAGGCATTCTCCAAAAATGAACAACTTCATCATCATTATTCAATTTTATTGAAACCGCAATCGACTTTAAGCTTCCATCCATCGCATTCATCACACACGGAGGGAGCTCATGTCGCCGCTCTTACAACTACTGGCCAGTGCCGTGGCGCTGATGATGGCAATGGGGATCGGTCGCTTCGCCCTCACACCGCAATTGCCGCAATTGATCGCTGAAGGGCAGTTCGACCTAACCGCTGCCGGGCTGATCGCTGCAGCCAACTACCTGGGCTACCTGCTGGGAGCCTTGGACGGCATGCGCGCGCGGGGCCCACGTCAAGTGCAATTGCGGCTTCATGGTGGGCTGTGGATGTGCGTGCTGCTGACCTTCGCCTCGTGGGCGGCAGAGGGTTTCTGGAGCCATGTCCTGTTGCGCTTTGGCACAGGCGTGGCCAGTGCATGGGTGCTGGTCATGATCACCAGCCTCAGCCAGCAAGTGGCCAATGCTTATCAGCGTCAGCGCCTCGGGGCACTGGTATTCGCAGGCCCCGGATTGGGTATTGCCTTGACCGGCTTACTGGCACTGGTTGCGCACTCGCTGGCATTGGGCTCGGCAGCCCTTTGGCTGATCTATGCGGTGGCGGCGCTGGTCATGCTGCTGCTCCTGCGCCCTTGGCTGCCCCGCGCCCTGCAGGCTACTGCAGTACCCACCGCCTCGTACTCAAGCGCAAACCGCCGTGTCGGCGTAGGCCGGCTAGGATTGGTATACGCCTTGTACGGCGTCGGTTACATCTTGCCCGCTACCTTCCTTTCACAGATGGCTGATCAGCAGTTTGCTGGCAACTGGATGGCTGACCTGTTCTGGCCTGCGTTCGGGATAGCTGCAGCCCTAGGCGTGGTATTGGTAAGCCTGCGCAAGAGGGGCCGCACATCATCTTGGCTGACAGCCATGCTATGGCTGCAAGCGTTGGGGGTCTTGGCGTGCCTTGTGGGCGGTGCTACGGGCCTGGCACTGGGTGTGGTGCTCTGCGGCGGCCCCTTCCTTGCGTGCATGCAGCTGGTGATGCAGCGCTCGCGGGAATTGGCTCCCCATGCCACCCAACGCAACGCGGGGCTGTTGACCGCATGTTTCGCCCTCGGACAATTGAGTGGCCCGCTGTTGGCCGCGCTGAGCAATCACTACAGCGGGAGCCTGCAGCCAGCACTGGCACTGGCTGCATCTGGGCTGGGGCTAGCCGGGGTGTTGGTGTTGAGCAAGGGCTCATGCGCCATACATTGCGAGGTGGCAACCCGAGCCTGAGGATCAGCGTCGGCCCTTTCGTGGGTAAAAGCACAAGGGCTGCACAGGTATTGAGGTGATCCCCAATCGGCGGGAGCAACTGGCTTGGCCAGCCTCTTCGCGGCTGAAGCCGCTCCCACCGATTGGTGCTTTGCTCAATGCATCCGCGAGCTACTTGAGAGCGACGTTAACCAGGACAGGGCCGAGACTGGCAAACCTCAACCGACAAGCTTGCGCAGTTGCTGCTTCACCCAAGGCTCCGCACTCACCAGCACTACGCCCAGCAGTACCATCACCGCCCCCAACACAAAATTCACACTCAAAGGCTCACCCAGCACTACCACCCCGAATGTGACTCCGAACAGTGGGGTAATGAACGAAAATACCGCCAGGTTGGAGGCCAAGTATTTGCGCAATAGCCAGAACCAGGTCAGGTAGCTGACGAACGACACCACAATACCTTGGAACAATACGCTACCCACTGCCAGCGGGGTCAGTGTCACATCCCCAATCTGCCCACTGACCAGAGCGATCAGCAATAACCCGGCAAAACCCACCGCCAATTGGTAGAACAACGTCAGGGTTGCCGGCGCCTCTGAAAGCCGTGAGCCCCGTACCACCACGGTAGTGGCGCCCCAGGCCAGCCCGGCAAGGACTCCCAAAGCATCGCCAAGCAGCGTGCGCCCATCCATCTGGGTGAATGACATGCCGCCGGCAAAGGCCATCGCGATGCCGGCAAACGCCAGCAGGATGCCCAGCCACTGCAACAGGCGCAATCGTTCGCTCGGCAACATGAAGTGCAAGCCCAACGCCGTGAAGACGGGCGCGGTATACAGGAAGACCGACATATGCGCTGCCGATGTCAGCTTCAGACCTTCGGCGATGAACAGAAACTCCAGGCCGAATAGGCCACCGGCCAACAGGCCACCGCGCCAGGTACGGCCTACCTGCTCCCAGCCGCCGCGCCAGCACATCATCAGGCCAACCAGAACCCCCGCAATGCCGTTGCGCAGGGCAGCCTGCATCACCGGGGCGATATCGACGGCCGCCGTTTTGATCAACACTTGCTGGCAACCCCAAATCAGGCAAAGGCCCAGCATTACCTGGAAGGCAAAGGCGTCAGGGTTCTTACGGGCCGCGCTCATGGGCGGGCCTTCAGGTCAGATGCTGGCATGGGCGGCGGCTCGGCAGTGTTGGTAAGAACTCCCGATTATCCTGGTACCGCCGCCCTTCTGGCCAGCCCTAGATGGCGCCCCCGGCTATTTGTGCCTTCGACGCCACATGGTCGAAAGTCGCGACCTCGAGCGCATCGGCCTGATCGTCCAACACCTGCCGTGGGTGCTCGAAGCCAGGGATACTGCTGTCGATCAGGCTCAACAGACGCGAGCCCCGTGCGGTCAGCACGAAATTCTCGCCATTGCCGCCCTCCTCCTGCGGCCGGCTCTCGATATAGCCACGCTCGAACAACAACTTCTCATATTGGCAAGCGCGCGTTTTGAGGTGATCCAGATCACTCACCGCCTGCCCCTTGGCAGCCAGCGCTGCGGCGTGCTGCTCGGCATAAGGGCGCGGGGTGAAGCTTTGACCGGCGCCGTTCTGCACTTCGTGCAACAACCGCTCGATCAGGTCCCAGTCATAGGTGCTGCTCATGGAAATGGCCTCCTGCTGTGGACGAAAGGGTGCACAGCTTGGGACCTGTAGCCAGGCATGAGTGTTCAGAAAAGCTTGGGGTTGCGCAGGTGCCGGACATGGCAGTGCTCTTGAGCACTGTGAACCTACTCGGCACTGGCGATGGTGAAAGGGACGACTGCCTGTCGAAAAGCACCTCCCAAGAAACCGTCGGTCGTTGCTACTGAACCTAATTCCACCCAGGCACCTCCACCGGGCATCACACTCGCCGGAGGTATAGGGATGAAACCGCTGCTGAACATCGCCTGTGCAAGCGCATTGTGCTGCGCACTGCCCGCCTGGGCCTGCACGCCCGAGCAGGCGACACAAAAACGCGAAGAGCTGGCTGGGTTGGTCAGCCACTTGACCGAACAGAATCCGCAGAAAGCCAAGCAGATCAATGACGAGCTCCAGGGGATGGAGCTTGGGACGGCGAGCAAAGACTTGCCCGACAAATGCCAATTGATCGACAAGCGGATCGAAGAGCTAAAAAAAGCAGAGAAAAAAGCGTAACTGTCTCTTTTGGCATCCTCGCAGTGCCGCGCCACGAGGATGCCAGACAATGCTGGACTCTTATTCAGCCGCAGGCTTGCGCTTTTTCAGCGGCGCGAGGCCGTCAGCGCTTGCCAAGGGTGCGGTAGCACGAGGCTTGGCAGTCGGCTTGCGCTTGGCAGCGGCTTTTTTCTCGCCAGACTTCTTCTCGACCTTTTTCTTCTTGGTGCCGGCTGCCTTACCCGAAGCCTTGACCTTCTTAGGCCCGTTATAGGTGCCCTTCACTTCCTTGATGACCCGGCGCTCGAACTGCTGCTTGAGGTAGCGCTCGATGCTGGACATCAAGTTCCAATCATTGTGGGTGATCAGCGAGATGGCCAGGCCTTCGCCACCGGCACGGCCGGTACGGCCCACACGGTGCACGTACTCGTCGCCACTGCGCGGCATGTCGAAGTTGATCACCAGGTCCAGGCCGTCGATATCCAGGCCACGGGCCGCCACGTCGGTGGCCACCAGCACCTTGGAGCTACCCTGCTTGAAGCGCTCGATGGCCAGCTTGCGATCCTTCTGGTCCTTCTCGCCATGCAGCACGAAAGCTTTGACGTCCTTGGCCACCAAGTGGCCATAGATGCGGTCGGCCAAGGCCCGGGTGTTGGTGAAGATGATCGCCTTGTCGAAGGTTTCGTTGGCCAGCAGCCACTGCACGATCTGCTCTTTGTGCTGGTCATGGTCGGCGGTGATGATCTGCTGACGAGTGCCTTCGGCCAGTTGCGAGACGCTGTTGAGCATCAGGTGCTCAGGGTCTTTGAGCACCTTACCGATGATGTCGCGCAACGCCGCACCACCGGTGGTCGCGGAGAACAGCAGGGTCTGCTCGCGGTTCTCGCACTCTTTGCACAGGCGCTCCATGTCTTCGGCGAAGCCCATGTCGAGCATACGGTCGGCTTCGTCGAGGATCATTACTTGCACATGGGACAGGTCAAGGTTACCGGCATTGAGGTGCTCGAGCAGCCGGCCCGGGGTGCCGATCAGCACGTCGGGCACCTTGCGCAGCATGGCGGCCTGTTCCTTGAAGTCTTCACCGCCGGTAACCAGGCCCGACTTGATGTAGGTGAACTGGGAGAACAGCTGAACCTGCTTGAGGGTCTGCTGGGCCAGCTCGCGGGTCGGCAGCAGAATCAGCGAGCGGATCTCTACGCGCCCGCCTTTGAGGTCCACCAGGCGGTTGAGCAGCGGCAGCACGAATGCTGCGGTCTTGCCGCTGCCAGTCTGCGCAGTGACGCGCAGGTCGCGCCCTTGCAGGGCCAGAGGAATGGCCGCCGCCTGCACCGGGGTCGGCTCGACAAATTTAAGCTCGGCCACGGCTTTAAGCAGGCGTTCGTGCAGGGCGAATTGGGAGAACACGGAGGTAACCTCAGGCAAGTGCGGGAAATTCAGTTGCATAGGGTAACGTTTTCTGCCGCCTTAGCCGAATTTCTTTTGGCAACTTTGTCGGCTTCCGCGCTCTAATAGCCCCTCGTTTCACTGCAATAGACAGGTTTAAAAGTTTATGGACATCCAACGCATCTGGCGTGACAGCCTCGATCTGTGGGGCACGCTCGATCAACATCCTTTGCTGCACGCCGCCATTGGCCTGGCCGTGCTGCTGGTGATTTCTCTGGTACTTGGCCGCCTGGCACGCTTTCTGGTACTGCACGGCGCACGCCTGCTGGCCCGCCAGGTCGCGCTGCGATGGCTCGACGACCTGCGCCATAACAAGGTATTTCACCGCCTGGCCCAGACCACGCCTTCGCTGGTGATCCAGTTCGGCCTCAAGCTGGTACCGGAGCTGTCCGAAACCGCCCAGCATTTTCTCGGCAACCTGGCACTGGCCTTCACCCTGCTGTTCATGACCATGGCTTTGTCGTGCTTGCTCGATGCCCTGCTGGACATCTATGCCCGCACCGAACATGCCCGCACCCGCTCGATCAAGGGTTATGTGCAACTGGCCAAGATGATGCTGTGGATCTTCGCCTCCATCGTCATCGTCGCCACCCTGATCGACCGCTCACCGTTGTTGCTGCTGTCTGGCCTGGGTGCGATGTCTGCCGTGCTGCTGTTGGTCTACAAGGACACGCTGCTATCGTTCGTCGCCAGCGTGCAGCTGACCAGCAACGACATGCTGCACGTGGGCGACTGGATCGAAATGCCCCAGGTCGGCGCCGATGGCGATGTGGTGGATATCACTTTGCATACGGTGAAGGTGCAGAACTTCGACAAGACCATCGTCTCGATCCCTACCTGGCGCCTGATGAGCGAGTCGTTTCGCAACTACCGCGGTATGCAACAGTCCGGTGGGCGACGCATCAAGCGCAGCCTGTTCATCGACGCCGCAGGGGTACGTTTTCTGACCCGCGAAGAAGAACAACGCCTGAGCCAGGTGAGCCTGCTCGGCGACTACCTGGCCGGCAAGCGCCAGGAACTGCTGGCCTGGAACGAGGCGCTGGGGCCCGTGGCGGAGCTTTCGGCCAACCGACGCAAGCTGACCAATATCGGCACCTTCCGCGCATTTGCCCTGGCGTACTTGCGTAACCACCCCGACGTACACCCGAACATGACCTGCATGGTGCGCCAGATGCAGACGACCGCCGAAGGCGTGCCGCTGGAGATCTACTGCTTCACTACCACGACGGTGTGGGCCGATTACGAGCGGATTCAGGGGGATATCTTCGATTACCTGCTGGCGGTGCTGCCGGAGTTTGGGTTGAGTCTGTATCAGCAGCCCAGTGGTAATGACATGCGCACAGGCTTGGCTGGGCGAGTTGGGCAAGAGCCGATTTCCCAGCGCTTGGAAGACCTGAGCGAGGTTTGAAATTGCCGGGGCTGCGTTGCAGCCCCTTCACAAAGCCGCTTAGAGTCGACCCTCCGGACTTCGGTTTTCAGAGGTTTTCAACATGCCCAGTTCGGCATCATCGAGCAGGGCCTTGGCCATGGCGCAGAGGTAGTGCGAGGCCCAAAGTAACTGGGGTTTATCTTCCATCAAACCGTCGATGGACAAATCGCGGGCATAGCCCATCAGTTCTGAGGCTTGCTCGCGGGCGCTTTGGCAAGGAATGCCGGGCTCAATACGAAATAGTGGATGGCTCTGGTTTTCACCTTGGTAGAAGGTGGTCTCGCCGACAGTAAACTTCGCTTCTGCGCAAGCCATTAGTTCATCTCCCTGAATTTGTAGATGCCTGGGCTGATCCTATCGCCGGCAAGTCGGGCTCCGACTAGAACAGCCCCAAGCAAAAAAATGATACGGTTTAATGCAACTTCTGCGGATACGATGGCTTTTGGACTTGTGCCAGCGCAGATTCGAGCAATCTGCGGAGGGTCTCAAGTTCGTGCATCGACGTCATCATCAATACCGAGACCGGTGATTTCGGCTGCATCAATACGGCTTGCTGAGCGACGGCTTCTGCGCATAGCGCATAGTCTGCAGCCACCAGCAGCGTGTCTTCCAGAGAGTGGAGGTTGTAGGGTGGGTCGGGGACTATCTTCAACACGGTGTAACCCTCAATTTGCGCTTGGGGACTACCGCCATTTGCTGTCAAACAAAGGGTGGCAGCTGTGCACGGGTTGACAGACCGGTCAAATTGAGAAACCCGGCGCACCCTAAGGCGCCCCATGCACAGCCGCCATTGAAGGCAAAACTGAGAATTGCAATTTGAGTCGGCCTGTCAAAGCCGGTCGTTGAATGACAACGACCGGCTGAGACTAGTGTCGAACTCAGCACCGCACAACCGCCGGCAGTATCTTTGGGAAATGCCCTACAAGAAAGGAGCAAAATCTGATTTTTTCTGCCTAAGACGTAACGGCATGTAACGTGATGGAGGCCATGGGTACTGCATTATTGCGTTGGAGGCGCGGATGACGGCGCATCTTTGCAAACCGCAGCACGTTGCGACCTGTTGTAAACTTCTGGAGGTGCTCATAGGGATAGGCTGCCTGCGCTTAGAGGTTAAGAGCAAACCTTCCCGAGTGTGGGGTGAAGGCGAAACCTGAAAATCGGTGCGCAATCCTCAGGCGGACGGGATTGCGATGACGAGCTTCGCTCCTGCGCTGGCAAAGCATCTTGCAAGAGCTCCTAGCAGCCTTCAGAGGAGATAGCATGATGCCCCCAAGCATGGCAGGAAGCGGTCTATGCGTAGCCGTACTGGGATGAGTACAGCGGCCTGGAGCACTCTAGTTTGCGCTGTGATGGCCGGTGCAGTAAGTGGCAAAATCTACGGAGACATCGGAAGCTGGGGAGGCTTGATATACAGTGAGGTTTCGGATTGAATACAGTTGAGCCTGGATGGATTGCGCTGTTGATACTGGTGCCCATCATTCTATCGATGTTCGTGCTATGTTACATCGCGCATAGATACACCGAGCACTTTGAGTCGCTTCTTCCGAACTGTACATACATAACAGGTAATAAGAAAATATTCCAACACGCAGGTTTGTTAGGAAAAATCATCCGCACGGGGTCGATCTCACTGGTGCTAACGATTCCGACAACCTTTTCGCGCAAAGGGCTAGTTGACTTGCGTGAAGTCGAACGCTTCCCCCTCAACATGAAACGATTATTGGTGAGCCTATTAGCCGTCCAACTTATGCTGCTTATCGCGCTTACCATTTTCTATTACGTCTATAA
>NZ_JBJJLN010000072.1:0-15625 GCF_046230725.1 Pseudomonas sp. KCJK9000
GGCCGCGCTGAAAAATTATTTAGCCGACCCCGCTGAACGCACCTTATATACACACACTGAAAAATTAGCAATCTCACCATTTCGGATTTTTCATATTTCCTCGAACAAAACCCAAGCGAAAAATATGACCCTGAATATATAAAAAAAACCTTCAACTACTCAATTTCAACACAACTTCTTCAAAAGCATTACGAGGTCAAGAATGCGTTTCTAGCAGGTGACAAAAGCGCGCATGAGACTCACTTAAAAGTGACAGACGATTGCATTCAAGAAACCATTTACGACGATCTGATTGACATTATTGCGAGTTCAGTTGATAACCCAGACCCAGAAGATCCAGATGGTGATAAAACCGCAACCTACGCTGCACTTTCGCGCTCGAAATCTGCTAAAGATTACTTAACTGTCGAACTGTTCAGAAACCTCATAGAAGAAACTATAGAGTCGAACCTTCCGCCACATTACAGCCCTTTCGATAACCTTACGAACCACTTACTGAAGGCCATTTACCAAACCTCCGAAAAAGCCATCCAAACGCTCAAGTCCGATCTCGACGCAATGGATTTCGTGGAAAAAACCTTGGAGAGTTTGGAAGCTAACTTCTTCGAATCAATGGCCTCAGCTGAAAAGGGGGCCTACGCTGGATACGTCGAGCTTATCAGGCAACTGCGTAGGGCCCAAGGCATGGCTCTACGCGAAAGTCGTGTATGGCCAGTCTCCGTCACCACTGACACTATCTCTTGGCAAGGCCCGATAGATAAGCAGTCATTTGACATCTATCTGTATTGCCCAGAATCAGAGCGCGGTAAAGAAAGCCTGCTCGTTGGCCATTTTGGTGAAGTGCACGCCACTAAATTATGGCCACAATCCTGGCCTTTCGTCTTCACGCCCCCACCCAAACTGAAAGATTGGACACAAATAAGTTACCTTTGCGAGGACTATGCCAATACAAACGGCTCCGAAGTATTCGACACCACCGGCCACAGTGAATCAGGCGTCGACCCGCGCACAGGTCTGTTCCATGCCCACTACCCGGTGGCCAGCCTACAAGGCTTGCAAGGCCAGGGGCCGGTATGTGAACTGACCTTGCACTATTCGGCCATGCGCGCCAACGAGGCCGGACTGGGTGACGGTTGGGCCTGGCGTTTCTCCAGCGTGCAGGTGCGCGACAGGCTGCTGACCCTGTCCGATGGGGTCCAGGTCAAGTTCACCGACGCGCAGTGGTCCGAACTGGGCAAGGGTCAAGCGCTCAAGCTGCCCGCATGCGTAGTGCGCAGCAACGCCGATTACAGTGAATTCATCATCGATTTGCCCTCCGGCCGGCAGGAAGTACTGAAAAAGCCCGCCGCCCAAGGCAGCGACGAGGAAGAACCGAACAAAGCGTTTCATGAACTCGTGCTGAAAACGCTGAAAGCCATCCGTACCAAGTCCAAGCCTGATTTCCCAGCGAAGCCTGACAGTTGGCAGCAATGGACGGTGATGTGCGTACCTCATCTGTACTACGGCGCCGCAGAACTGGACTACAACGAAGCACTCCAGGCTTGGCAGGGAGACAGCAATATCAAGGAGCTCGACCGACGCATCGCCGACTACGAGAAACCCTTCGTTCAGCTACTGCCCACGATCATCGAGTCGCCCTATGGTGAGAAACTCGCACTGGAATGGAAGCGTCAGAAAGGCCAGTTTCTGCTGGTAGCGGTCAACAGTGGCAACGAAGCATTATTCAAAGCGCAATACATCAAACCGCACGAGAAGACGGGCTCTGAGGTCCGGATGCAAGTCTGGCCCGGCAGCCAGGCTGAGAAGTATGAGGTCAACCTCGAACTCGAAGGCTACTTGCTGCGTAAACTCATACGAAAGCAGAATAACACCGTGCTGCAACAGGTGGACTGCGACTACGACGACGACCCCACTCTGGACCGCGTACTGTGTAGCTTGAGGGAACTGGATGGGTCAATCGAATGCGTGAAATATCAACCCTGGCAACGACCCGATGGGAGAAAGGATCGTCGTCCTGGGCTGCCGCGCGTGGTGCTGCATGCGCTGATGCCCGGCGATGCCCAGCAGAACCAGGTAGCCACCTACAAGTATGACGGGGACTTTCTGGCGACCGATCACCGCATTGTCAGCGTCGAATACGAGTGCGGCCCACACAGCGCCCGCGAGCGACACCTGCTGGTGCATGGCCGCGTCAAACATGAAAGACGTGTCGAGCGTTTCGAATTCCTGCGCGCAGTGGCTTCGGAGCAGGACCACTGGCTGTACTTCACCACCCGCCCTGACCAGAAGAAAAACGACCAGCTTCGGCTGACCAAAGGCTACCGCTACACCGGGGCGGGCGATGAATTTGCCGAGCTGCTCTTCGCCTTGAAAGCTGGCGATAAAGCTGACGAACCGGCGGTGAAAGACGGGGCGGTATTGGTAGAGCGCCAGCGCGAGCTGCTTCAGTGGTTCTTCGACAAATCCGATGATGAAGAGCGTCTAAAACTGGCGGCCAGCATCTCTTGGCTACTGGCCTATACCCCACGTGAGGAGCGAGACAGGCTGGGGCGCTCTGTAGAGGTGGCGACCCAGGAAGAGGACCTTGCCGGTAATGTGCTGCGCCTGCATAAAAGCGACGAACACATTCTGTACCGCTGCTACTACACCCAGGCTGGCGACAATACGATCAAGCTCAACTCGCTCACTGGGCTGGAAGCGCTACCCACCCTCAATTGCCCATTCATCCCGGACTACGCCACGGCGCCGGTCATGGCGGAATACCAGTGCGACCCGTTCGGCAACGCAAAAGGGCTACGCCTATTTGGCTACCGCAAGGTAAAGCGCGGTACACGCGACCTGCTGGAGCTGGCACAAGTGGTGGTGATCGAAGGGGTCGAGGGCCAAGTCAAAGGCGACAGGCTCGACAGCGACACCAAGTGGGCGCTGACCGATGCCGGGGCTACCCTGGTTTGGCGCCAGCGCACCACCGAAATAAGCGAGGTCAGCCCTAAGACACCCCAAAGCAAGGTCATGCAGTGGTCGGTCACAGATACCCAAGTCACCCATCACGGCAAAGAGCGCTTGGAGCTTAAAAACCTGCAAGCCTTCGAGGACAATCCGACTACCCCTGGCATTACCGTGCGCGTCAACAGCACCACCTCGGCAGGTACCGAACTGCTCAGTACCGAGCTGCGCTCACGCCATGCCAGGCGCCGCCTGGAACGAATGGAGCAAGGTGAGGAGGTGCACTGGCAGTACGACGCGCTGGGCCGTGTGATTGAAGAATCACGCTACCTGATCAAGGACGGTGCCACAGCCAAGGGCAAAGACCAGCAAGCCGACGAGTCGACCAGCACCCGCTATTCGGCTGACGGCAAACTCGCCACGCATACCCATAAAAACCAGGACATCAGCCGCAGCTATATGGACGGCCTCCAACGCACCTGGCGACGCGAGTGGTGCAAGCATGGCACCCAGCACTTCATTGCGCTGGAGCACTATGACTTTCACGGTCAGGACTCCGGGGAATTGCTGGCCAGCTGTAGCTGGGACTACTTGCCCGGCGGCCAGGCTGTGGTCGAGATGACCCCTGAAGTGCTGGGTACAGGACCGCGAGCCTGGATCCGCGAACAAGGAGGCCTGGATGGGCCGGGGATGCTCAGCGCACTGCAAGCCCAGAGCAACACCGACGCCGCATCAGGCAGCCTTGGGTCCGACTCGCTTGCGACCCAGGACATCAAGACCCAGCACCTGGTCGAACATGGCCTGGACGGGCAATGTCTGTTCCAACGCAGCTCCGAGTACGCTCATCGCAGGGACGGGACCTTCGAACAAGTGGAGCACCTGACCGATAGTGCTGGCCGTACGCAGCTGCAATTGCTCAGGCACTACGACCGGTCAGGCCATGTCATTCGATACGAACGTAGCCTGGGCACGCAAACTGCTAGCTACAGCCTTAAGCGCGACGCAATGGGTAGGGTCACGCAGCTTACCCGCCCCGACAAGTCCACCATCGCCTACCGCTATCACGGCCTGAGCAACCACGCCACCGAACTGAAAGTGGACGGCGTGGTAGTGGCTATGCAGAAAGTCACTGCCATCAGCACGCTCACTTCGCGCACCGTGGGCAAACGCACTTACGGTTTCAGCGATACTAGCGTGACGCTGCCTGATAAAAGCACCCTTTTTACTCTTCAGAACGCCGGCGGTTCGTGGCTCATGGCGCAGGGCCATACCCTCTCCAGCCTCACCGTCAACAATGACACACTGACCCTCGACTCGGCCGCCAGCGACAGCAAAACCGCCAGTGACTGGAAACAGACCTACCGCGACGCCAACCTGCCTGGACGCCAGCATGTCGAGCAGACATCGCCCCGTGCCAAGCGCCAGGGCTGCCGCTGGCAGAGCCTGCGTGGACTGACGCTGGCATCGCTGCGCGCTGACGGCCACTGGCAACGTGTGTTCACCGACCGCCAAGGGCTGTTGCTGCGCACGTGCCAGGACCATGAAGAGGTCATACACCGCTACGACCCACAGGGCCGCCTGCAGTCGCGTAGCGCCCTGGCACTCAAAGCCGGCGGCCGCTGGCAAGTGCTGAGTGAATACGATGGCTTTGGCCAGGAAATGACCCGGCGCTTCCTGCGCAATGGTAGCGAATGCTTCAAGCAATGCCTGACCTGGCGCGGCGATGGTCGCTTGGCTAGCAAGACCAGTTACGAGCAGGGCAAGCAGCTGCGTGCGGAGCATTTCGAGTACGACGCGCTCGATCGTCTGCAAAAGTACGAATGCAAAACCAGCGCCGCCAAGCATTGCCCACTCAATGCACGGGGCGTGGCGGTAAAAGCCCAGGCGTTCACTTGGGATGCCTTGAGCAACCTGACGCAATGCATCACCACCACCTATGACGGCAAAACCCATACCGAAGACCTGGCCTACAGCAAAACCGACCCCACCCAGCTTGTGGGAATCAACTGCGACGATGACACCCAAAACTTGGCATGGAACGCCAACGGCTTTCTGACCGACGCCGCTGGCCAGCATCACTACAGTTACAACGCCGCCGGCCAGATCCTCAAGGTCACTGATGACGCCGGCAAGCTACTAGCGCGCTATGAATACGACGGCAGCCAGCGTCTGGCGGCGCAGTACCTGGAAAGCGACCAGAGCACCCGCGAGCTGCGCTATGACGGCGACGAGCTGATTGGCCAATTGCGATACGACAAGGCCGGCGAGGCTTGCCAGCACACAAGCTTGACCTGCGGCCTGGCTCAGTACGATGAAAACGAGGTGCGTTGGTTGATCGATGACCCACAGTCGGGGGTCGCCGGGCAGGTCCGGGACGGTAAGCTGGAACTGGCGCCCTTGCTGCCCTTCGGCGAGGGCAAAGCGCTGGAGGGTGTCGTCAACGGGTACAACGGTATGCGCCGTGATCCGGTCACCGGTCACTATCACGCCGGCAATGGTTACCGCAGCTACGACCCGACACTGCGCCGCTACGCCCAGCCCGACTGGCTCAGCCCGTTCGGCGAAGGGGGTATCAATGACTATGCCCATTGCCCGGACCCGGTCAACCTGCACGATCCCAGCGGTGCGATCATGGTCAGCCGCTGGGACCAGCAGGCGCAGAAGGCCAGCTACGAAAGAGCGCTGACCGACACGCAGAAAATGCCGGTCGGCAACCGTTGGCGTGGCCTGGCATTCTCGGCATTGCTGGCGGTGGTGGGCGCGGTGCTGACCGTCGTCACCGGGGGTATGTCGGCGATCGTGCTGGGCTTCGTCACGGTGATGAGCATACTGTCGTTCGCGTTCGAAGTGGCGGCAGTATTCACCGCCGATTCGAACCCTCGGTTGTCGCGGGCACTGAGTATCGCTTCGGTCACCACCGGGGTGTTGAGCACCATGGGCTTCTCTGGGTTGTTCAAGCTCGGCCTGAGCGGGCTCAAACTTTTGGCAAAGGGTGCCACGCTGGTGGGCAAAGGCGCCAAAGTGGTGTGGAACGCGGCCAAGACATTTGCGCGAGCGGGGCTTAAAGGGCTCAAAGCCTCCTGGCGTGCAGCCCGTGGGGCCGGCCGGCTGAGTGCGTTGGCCGATGATGCGCTGGGTGGTCTGGGCTCCCCTGGCAAGCTGGGCAGCCTTCGCCGAAGGCTGATGTATCACCTGACTGAAACCGTCGTAATAGGTGAAAACACCCCGATCAACTTCGCCCGGTCGGGACTGATCGGGAAAGTTGGCAGTTACATGCAAAGCAAGGGGATGCTCGCACCGATCATGCAAACGCGGATGCACCGCGCTGTCGCCTATACCGCCGATGCTGCTGGCAACCTGCTCGACAGCAATATCTTGCTTGGCACGATCAACTCGAGCATCGACCTGGAAAGCCAGCGCCAGGCGCTGGAAGACGCAGAGCAACCCGAGCGGCAGGCGAGTAACGCCGTCAGCGTAAGGCGTTCGGGTAGCACTGCAGCTGGGCAGGTACCTCGCTTGCCATCCCTGCGCACGGTACGGCACAGGCTGCTACCTGCAACCCAAAGTGCAAGTTTCTGGTAGGGGCCTGACAGCTGAATGCGGTTAACGCACCAACATGCGCTTGCATTGTTGACGGGCAAGCGCGCACCTAAGCGATGACAACGAGGATGCAACCATGAGCGATAAAATAGGCAGGACCGGCAAAGTGCGTGATATGGATGAAGTCGATAAATTCGGCCACATCGACGTGAAATATGAGAAGAAGTTGGTATACCTTCCCCCGGAAGAGGCTGGCGACCTGGAGGACGGTGTTGAGGTGGTGTTCGACATCGAGCTGGTTAATGGCAAACCCTACGCCGTCAATGTCAAACGTAAGTAACCTCCGGCGTCAAAAGCCGTGCCCCGCTGCAGAGTGCGGGGCACCGGCCACTCAGCGGCCAACACCAGGCGCCCTGTTCTACGTTCCAGCTACCCATTGCGCAATGCTGATCTCGCGGATGCGAAACTTCTGCACCTTGCCGGTCACGGTCATCGGGAACGCCTCGACAAAGCAGAAATGCCGTGGCGTCTTGAAATGCGCTATCCGCCCGTTGCACCACTGCTGCAGCTCATCCGCCGTAGCGCTATGGCCTGGGTGCAGGCGGATCCACGCCACCACTTGCTC
The DNA here is from genome assembly GCF_046230725.1 of Pseudomonas sp. KCJK9000. Lineage (NCBI taxonomy): Bacteria > Pseudomonadati > Pseudomonadota > Gammaproteobacteria > Pseudomonadales > Pseudomonadaceae > Pseudomonas > Pseudomonas sp. KCJK9000. The sequence continues at coordinate 7,112 of NZ_JBJJLN010000072.1, forward strand.
ACCGTATTTGCTGCAGGGTATACCCACGACCTGGGCCTCGGCCACCGCCGGGTGGGTGTGCAGAAATTCCTCCAACTCCCGTGGATAAATATTCTCGCCTCCACGAATGATCATGTCCTTGTTACGCCCAACGATACGCACATAACCCTGCTCATCCATCGTTGCAAGGTCGCCAGAATGCATCCAGCCCTGCGGGTCAATGGCATCAGCGGTGGCCTGGGGATTGCCCCAGTAGCCAAGCATCACACTGTAACCACGGGTACACAATTCGCCTATCTGGCCGCGGGGGACGATGCAACCCTCGCCGTCCACCAGCTTGGTCTCAAGCTTAGGCTGGGTACGCCCCACGGTGGTCACGCGCAATTCCAGCTCGTCATCGGGGCCGGTCTGAAGGGACACTGGGCTGGTTTCGGTCATGCCGTAAGCGATTTGCACTTGCGCCATGTGCAACTGGTCAATCACCCGGCGCATCACCTCGATTGGGCAGGTAGCGCCGGCCATGATGCCGCTGCGTAACGTCGACAGGTCCAGCTGCAGGCGCGACGGGTGGTCGAGCATGGCGATGAACATGGTCGGCACGCCATACAGGATGCTCGCACGCTCCTCGGCCACTGCACGCAGCGCCAGCTCGGCGTCGAAGGCGTCGCTTGGGTAGATCATGGTGCTGCCATGGGTGATGCAACCCAGGTTGGCCATGACCATGCCGAAACAGTGGTACAGCGGCACCGGGATTACCATGCGGTCAAGCGCGCTCAGTCCCAGGCTTTCACCGACCATGAAGCCGTTGTTGAGGATGTTGTAATGGCTGAGGGTAGCGCCCTTGGGTGCGCCGGTGGTACCGGAGGTGTACTGAATATTCACCGGCTGGTCGAACTTCACACTGTGCTGGCGGGCCGCATAGGCTTGCAGCGAGGTCTGCCCTGCCCGCTCGGCAAGGGTTTGCCAGGGCAGGAAGCCGCTTGGCGGGTTAGCCGCCAGGCTGACCACACCACGCAGCTGCGGCAAGCATTGACTGGTCAAATCGCCCATCTCGGCGCTGGCCAGCTCCGGCACCAACTGCTGCACCATGGCGTGGTAATCGCAGGTCTTGAAGGCATCGGCACATACCAGCCAGCAGCAGCCGGACTGACGGAGCACGTACTCCAGTTCACCCACACGGTACGCCGGGTTGATGTTCACCAGAATCGCACCGACTTTGGCGCTGGCAATTTGCAGGATGCACCACTGAGCGCAGTTGGGTGCCCAGATGCCAACCCGCTCGCCCACACACACGCCCAACGCCATGAGCGCGCGGGCGTGCAGGTCCACTTGGTCGGCAAGTTGCCGCCAGCTGTAGCGCAGGTTCTGGTGCCGTACTACAAGCGCTTCACCGTCGCCGCAGCGGGCCACGGTCGCGTCGAAAGCCTGGCCGATGGTCATCGTTAGCAGCGGTTGGTCCTGGCGACCGCGGGTATAGCTTGGTTGACTCATGGGTGTCCCTTCTTGTGATTGTTTTGGGCACAACGGGCGATAACTACTTTGGCGTAGATTTACGTTTACGTAAAGGTGACGAGCCAATTGACAGCATCTGAATGCAGGTTTACGTTAACGTAAAGGTTATACAGAGCACCGCATTGGTCAGCACAGCCGACTAGGTGCTGGCCGTGAGCTACGGTGTTACCCCTATTTCAAGAACAAGAAGGTGCCATTGAATGCTTTACCCCAGCCTGAACTTCGCCCTCGGCGAAACCATCGACATGCTCCGCGACCAGGTGCGCACCTTCGTCGCCGCCGAATTGGCGCCACGTGCAGCGCAAATCGACCATGACAACCTGTTCCCCGCCGACATGTGGCGCAAGTTCGGCGACATGGGCTTGCTGGGGATTACCGTTAGCGAAGAATACGGCGGCGCAGGCCTGGGCTACCTCGCCCATGTGGTTGCCATGGAGGAGATCAGTCGCGCTTCGGCCTCGGTGGCACTGTCTTACGGCGCCCACTCCAACCTCTGCGTGAACCAGATCAACCGCAACGGCACCCACGAACAGAAACTCAAGTACCTGCCCAAGCTGATCAGCGGCGAGCACATCGGTGCCTTGGCCATGAGCGAGCCCAACGCCGGCTCCGACGTTGTGTCGATGAAACTGCGCGCCGAGCAGCACGGCGATCACTATGTGCTTAACGGCAGCAAGACTTGGATCACCAACGGCCCAGACGCCAACACCTACGTGATTTACGCCAAGACCGATCTGGACAAGGGCGCTCATGGCATCACCGCTTTCATCGTCGAGCGTGATTGGAAAGGCTTTAGCCGCAGCACCAAATTCGACAAGCTGGGCATGCGCGGCTCCAACACCTGCGAGCTGTTTTTCGACGGCGTTGAAGTGCCGGCCGAAAATATCCTTGGGCAACTCAACGGCGGCGTGAAGGTGCTGATGAGCGGCCTGGACTACGAGCGCGTGGTGCTCTCCGGCGGCCCGACCGGCATCATGCAAAGCTGTATGGACCTGGTGGTGCCCTATGTTCACGACCGCAAACAATTCGGCCAGAGCATCGGCGAGTTCCAGTTGATCCAGGGCAAGCTTGCCGACCTGTACACCCAACTCAACGCCAGCCGCGCCTACCTGTATGCCGTGGCACAGGCCTGCGACCGTGGCGAAACCACCCGCAAGGACGCCGCCGGGGTAATTCTTTATACCGCCGAGCGCGCCACGCAGATGGCCCTGGAAGCGATCCAGATTCTCGGCGGCAATGGCTACATCAACGAATTCCCAGCTGGCCGCCTGCTGCGCGATGCCAAGCTGTACGAGATCGGCGCCGGCACCAGCGAAATTCGCCGGATGTTGATCGGTCGCGAATTGTTCAACGAAACCCGCTGAGAACAAGGAACGGGCGCCTATGGCTATCTTGCATACCCAGATCAATCCGCGTTCGGCAGAGTTCGCCAACAACAGCGCGGCCATGCTCGAACAGGTCAGACACCTTCGCGGCCTGCTCGCCCAAGTGGCCCAGGGAGGTGGGCCGAGCGCTCAGCAGCGGCACACCTCGCGTGGCAAGCTGCTGCCACGTGAGCGCATCGACCGGCTGCTGGATGCAGGCTCGCCATTTCTGGAGATCGGCCAGTTGGCCGCCCATCACGTGTATGGCGAGGACGTACCGGCAGCAGGCTTGATCGCCGGCATCGGGCGCATCGAGGGTGTTGAATGCATGATCGTGGCCAACGATGCCACGGTCAAAGGCGGCTCTTACTACCCGCTGACGGTGAAAAAGCACCTGCGCGCACAAACCATCGCCCTGCAGAACCGGCTACCGTGCATCTACCTGGTGGACTCCGGCGGCGCCAACCTGCCACGCCAGGACGAAGTGTTCCCCGACCGCGAGCATTTCGGGCGAATCTTCTTCAACCAGGCCAACATGAGCGCGTTGGGTATCCCGCAGATCGCCGTGGTGATGGGCTCCTGCACCGCTGGCGGTGCCTATGTGCCAGCCATGGCCGATGAAGCGATCATGGTCCGCGAGCAGGCGACCATTTTTCTGGCCGGGCCGCCGCTGGTCAAAGCCGCCACCGGTGAAGTGGTGAGCGCCGAGGAGCTCGGCGGCGCCGACGTGCATTGCCGTACCAGCGGCGTAGCCGACCATTACGCCGACGACGACGAACACGCCCTGGCAATTGCCAGGCGCAGCGTGGCCAACCTCAACTGGCACAAGCTTGGCAAGTTGCAGTGCCAGGTGCCGGCTGAACCGCTGTATAGCGCCGAGGAGCTTTACGGCGTGATCCCGGCAGATGCCAAACAACCCTTCGACGTGCGCGAAGTGATTGCAAGGCTGGTGGACGCGTCGCTGTTCGATGAATTCAAGGCGCTGTTCGGCACCACCCTGGTGTGCGGCTTTGCTCACCTGCAGGGTTACCCAGTAGCCATCCTGGCCAACAACGGCATTCTGTTTGCCGAGGCTGCGCAAAAAGGCGCGCATTTCATCGAGCTGGCCTGCCAGCGCGGGGTACCGCTGCTGTTTCTGCAGAACATCACAGGCTTCATGGTGGGCAAAAAGTACGAGGAAGGCGGCATCGCCAAGCATGGCGCCAAGCTGGTCACCGCCGTGGCCTGCGCACAGGTGCCGAAATTCACGGTGATCATCGGCGGCAGCTTCGGCGCTGGCAACTACGGGATGTGCGGCCGCGCCTACGACCCGCGCTTGCTGTGGATGTGGCCCAACGCGCGGATCGGCGTGATGGGTGCCGAGCAGGCTGCCGGGGTGCTGGCGCAAGTCAAGCGCGAGCAGAGCGAACGCAGCGGTCAGCCTTTCAGCGCCGAGGATGAAGCCAGGCTCAAGCAGCCGATTCTCGACCAGTACGAACGCCAGGGCCATCCTTACTATTCCAGCGCTCGCCTATGGGACGACGGCGTGATCGACCCCGCACAGACCCGAGACATTCTTGGCCTTGCATTGTCAGCCGCGCTGAACGCCCCGATCGAACAGAGCCGCTTCGGCATTTTCCGGATGTGACCGATGAATGACTTCAGCACCCTCGAAGTGATCCGCGACCCGCGCGGCTTCTCCACTCTGTGGCTGAGCCGCGAGGACAAGAACAATGCCTTCAATGCGCAGATGATCCGTGAGCTGATCGTTGCCCTTGACCAACTGGCGGACGACGCCAGCCTGCGCTTCTTGCTGCTGCGCGGCCGGGGCCGGCACTTCAGCGCTGGCGCCGACCTTGCGTGGATGCAGCAGTCGGCGCAGTTGGACTTCAACACCAACCTGGATGATGCCCGCGAACTGGGCGAGTTGATGTACGCCCTGCACCGCCTCAAGGCACCTACATTGGCGGTGGTGCACGGCGCAGCCTTTGGTGGCGCAGTGGGGCTTATCAGCTGCTGTGACATGGCCATCGGCGCTGAAGACGCTCAGCTTTGCCTCTCGGAGGTGCGTATCGGCCTGGCTCCAGCCGTGATCAGCCCATTCGTGGTCAAAGCCATCGGTGAACGCGCGGCCCGCCGCTACGCATTGACCGCCGACCGTTTCAGCGGCGCGCGCGCGCGCGAGCTGGGCTTGCTGGCCGAGGTGTACCCAGCCACCGAGCTTGAGGCGCAGGTCCAAGCCTGGGTGAACAATCTGCTGCAAAACAGCCCGCAAGCGCTGCGTGCCACCAAGGACTTGCTGTGCAAAGTCGACGACGGTGAACTCAGCCCAGCGCTGCGCCGTTATTGCGAAAACACCATCGCCCGCATCCGCGTCAGCGCCGAAGGCCAGGAAGGCCTGCGCGCCTTCCTGGAAAAACGCCGCCCTGCCTGGCAAACCGATGACAATAAGGAGCCACGCCCATGAGCCGCCCTACGCTGACCACCCTGCTGGTCGCCAACCGCGGCGAAATCGCCTGCCGGGTAATGCGCACCGCCAAAGCCATGGGCTTGACCACTGTTGCAGTGCACAGCACCACCGACCGTGACGCCCGCCACAGCCGTGAAGCCGACGTGCGAATCGACCTGGGCGGCAGCAAGGCTGCCGACAGTTACTTGGTGATCGACAAGATCATTGCCGCCGCCAAGGCCAGCGGCGCCCAGGCGATCCACCCAGGCTATGGCTTTCTCTCCGAAAACGCAGGTTTCGCCCGCGCCATCGAAGCCGCTGGCCTGATCTTCCTCGGCCCACCGGCCAGCGCCATCGATGCCATGGGTAGCAAATCAGCCGCTAAGGCACTGATGGAAGATGCAGGTGTGCCGTTGGTGCCTGGCTATCACGGCCAGGACCAAGACCTGGAAACCTTCCGCCTCGCCGCCGAGCGCATTGGCTACCCGGTGTTGCTCAAAGCCAGCGCAGGCGGCGGTGGCAAAGGCATGAAAGTGGTCGAGGAGCAAAGCCAGCTGGCTGACGCACTGGCCTCGGCTCAGCGTGAGGCGCAGTCATCCTTTGGCGATGCGCGCATGCTGGTGGAAAAGTACGTACTCAAGCCGCGCCACGTGGAAATTCAGGTGTTCGCCGACCAGCATGGCAACTGCCTGTACCTGAACGAACGTGACTGCTCGATTCAGCGCCGCCACCAGAAAGTGGTCGAAGAGGCCCCCGCGCCAGGGCTGCCCGCCGAGCTGCGCCGAGCCATGGGCGAAGCAGCGGTGCGTGCGGCCAAAGCCATCGGGTATGTCGGGGCCGGTACCGTCGAGTTTCTGCTCGACGCCCGTGGCGAATTCTTTTTCATGGAAATGAACACCCGGCTGCAGGTCGAACACCCAGTCACCGAAGCCATCACCGGGCTTGACCTGGTGGCCTGGCAGATCCGCGTGGCCTGTGGCGAACCGCTGCCAATCACCCAGGAGCAGGTGGCGCTGAACGGCCATGCCATAGAAGTGCGCTTATATGCCGAAGACCCGGCCAATGAGTTTCTGCCAGCCACCGGTAGGCTGACGCTGTACCGCGAATCGGCACCCGGAGACGGCCGTCGGGTCGATAGCGGGGTCAGCGAAGGGGATGAGGTATCACCGTTCTACGACCCCATGCTCGGCAAGCTGATTGCCTGGGGCCAAGACCGAGAGCAGGCACGCCTGCGGCTGCTGGCGATGCTCGACGAGTTCGCTATTGGCGGCGTAAAAACCAACATAGCCTTCCTGCGGCGGATTCTCGCGCAACCGGCCTTCGCCGCCGCCGAGCTTGATACCGGGTTCATTCCTCGCCATCAGCAGGTGTTGCTGCCCGCTGCGCAGGCGTTGCCTGCGGCATTCTGGGAGGCGGCGGCACAGGCATGGTTACAAGGCCACGCGCCGCACCAGCGAGCGGACGATAGCGGCTCGCCCTGGGCACGGCGCAACGGGCTGCGGCTCGGTTTGCCTGCGCGCAGCAGCCTGCATCTGGTGAGTGGGGGCGATGACCAAGCGGTTGCGCTTGAGCACAGTGCCACTCCTACATGGCAACTGGACGGCGAACAGCTTTGTCATGACGACAACGGGGTGCGCCGTCGCTACCTGGCGATCCGCCGCGAGGGTACGTTGTTCCTGCGGTGGGATGGCGAAATGCATGCCGTGCAGTCGTTCGACCCGATCGCCGCAGCAGAGGCCAGCCACAGCAACCAAGGCGGCTTGGCTGCGCCCATGAACGGCAGCATCGTGCGAGTACTGGTGGCACTAGGCCAAGCGGTAGAGGCTGGATGCCCACTGGTGGTGCTCGAAGCGATGAAGATGGAACACAGCGTCCGAGCGCCCCATGCAGGGACAGTCAAAACGTTGTTCTGCCAGGAAGGTGAGATGGTCAGCGAAGGCACCGTGCTGGTCGAACTGGCCGAGTGAAATAACCAAAGGGCCGCTGCGCGGCCCTTTGAGTCTAGAATGCACCGTGTGCCCGCACGACAACGCCGAGGAATTCACAGCCCTCTTCACACACCAGCGTCGGATAGCTGGGGTTGAGCGCTTTCAGATACTGCTGCCCGCCCTCCTCGGCCAGTTCACGTAAAAATGCCTTTCTGCCGGGCTGGCGGGCAATCACCAGCCGCCCGGTATCCGCCTCCAGCCCAGGATCGACCAGAATCCGCATACCCTGGGGCACGCTGCGGCCAGTGGCCGAACTCATGGCATCGTTTTCCACGTTCAGCCAGAAGGCCTTGCCCTGGGCCAGGTAGTCGGTCTGCTCGAACACGCAAGGGGCGGCACCCTCGGCAGCACCCAGCTCATCCCAGGCCACAACGGGGTAGCGGAAGCACACGATGTATTGCATGAGATCGAGTTCAGTATCACTATCGTCAACATCGTATAGGCCACGCTCCTCGCCAACCGCGCCGTGGATACGCAGTTGCAGGCTGACGCTGTAGTGAGGCATACCGATCTCGACGAAGGTGCGGTTCATCGACTCGATCTTTGGCTGTCGCCGCTTGTTCACCCAATGCCCTACGCTGCCTTGAGACACGCCAACGCGCTCGGCAAGCTGCTCTTGAGTGAGCCCTAGCTCCTCCATCCGGTGACGGACGAGGGCAATCCATTTATCCATATTCATCGCTGGCACGATACGGACTGCCTCCACGGGCTCAATACACATTCAGTATTATTTATGAAAACCCGCGGAAATACCGTAGGTATTATCATCGACCTGAACCCTTTCCCCATTGGCGCTAGCAGGTATCAGGATGAAACCACCGAAAGACGACGTAACAGATTTGGACAGCGAAGCGGCACGCCGCGCCCTGGACTACTACCTCAACCCGAACCCCACGCGTCCGAGTGCGCAGAACCGCATATGGACCTTACACGAGGGCGTCACTGCCGAGCAGGCGCAGGACCACGCCATAGAGCTGCTGCGCTGCGCTGCGGCCACTGCCCATGAAACCGCCACGCACCAGGATGGCAGCACCCGCGAACTCACTTTCGCGCTGATGCACATGATTGATATGGCCAGGGCCCTGCTAGAACATCAGCGCGCGCTGCAGAATGGGCGCTAGCAAGGCAATAAGGTGTGAGTGTGATGGCCGCGGCCCCGCGGAAGGCCCCATTCGCCGGGGCAAGGAAGCGCACCGGAAAAATTTTCACCGGATAAACGAAAATTCATTTGACTGGCAAATGA